>JAVBSG010000110.1:0-27439 GCA_031547245.1 Propionivibrio sp. | reverse complement strand
ACGGGCTGGCCCTGGCGGAGCGATTCGCCTTCCTTGACGCCGATGCGGTCGAGGTGGCAGTACATCGTGATCAGGCCGTTGCCGTGGTCGATAAAGACCGTGTTGCCGTTGAAAAAGTAATCGCCGGTGGCCAGCACCCGTCCCGCTGCGGCGGCATTGATCGGCGTCCCGCGCGGCACGGCGACATCGAGGCCGCTGTGCGGCGCGCGCGCCTCGCCGTTGAAAAAGCGGCGCAGCCCAAAGCGGCTGGCCAGCCGCCCGCTGGCCGGCAGCGCGAAATCGGCGCTGGTATCGGCCGCGGAGCGCCAGTGTTTCTTGAGCGCTTGGATTTGCTCGATCTCGGCGACGGCGCGTTTCTCGTTTTCCGGCGAGAGGGTGACCTTGCTGGAATCCTTGAGTGTTATGCGTTGTTCCGTATAACGTTTTTCCTTCACCTCGAAACGCACGGCCTTTTCTTCGCCGTTGGCAGCCACCCGCAATGTATGCGCTCCGGCAGGCGTTTCCAGTGGAATGCCGACGACGGCGACCCAGTGGCCGGCGTCGTTGGCGACCCAGACCGGCCGCTCCGCCAGCCAGGCGCGCGGCGGATCGGGCATGTCCAGAATCGTTCCCAGTTCCAGCAGCGCCACGCCGCCGGGCACGCTGGATGCCCTGGGAAGGATCGGGGAGGCCGCGGAGGCGGGCAGGGCGAAAAGCAGTGACGCCAGAAACAGCGCCAGACGTATTTGGAAATAGTTTCTTTTCAAGTTTTTCGGGAACACGAGCTTACAGCGAGGCTGCCTGGAAGGTGTTGCACTGGTTGATATCCCCCGAATCCATGCCGCGCTTGAACCAGCGCATGCGCTGTTCGGAGGTGCCGTGCGTAAATGACTCGGGCACGATGCGTCCCTGCGCCTGCTTCTGCAGACGATCGTCGCCGATGGCCGAGGCTGCCGTCAGCGCCTGCGCAATCTCGCCGGGTTCGATGATGTTCTTGGCGGCGTCGGCGCGGTGGCCCCAGACGCCGGCGAAGCAGTCCGCCTGTAGTTCGAGGCGGACCGAAAGCGCATTGGCCTTGGCCTGGCTCGCGCCTTGCTGCGCCTCACGCACTTTTTCGGAAATACCGAGCAGGTTCTGCACGTGGTGGCCGACTTCGTGCGCGATGACGTAAGCCTGCGCGAATTCGCCGGGAGCGCGGTAGCGGTCCTTGAGATCACGGTAGAACGACAGATCGATGTAAACCTTCCGGTCGAGGGGGCAGTAGAACGGCCCCATGGCCGACTGCCCGGTGCCGCAGGCCGTCGGCGTGACGCCGGAAAACAGCACCAGTTTGGGGTCCTGGTAGCGGGCGTTTTTTTCGCGGAAAATCTGCTCCCAGGTTTCTTCCGTGCTGCCGAGCACTTTGGAAACGAAGCGCGACATCTCGTCATCGACAGGGGGCTTGCGGGCAGGCGCCTGCTGCTGGACGGCAGGCTGGTCCATTCCGGACAGAGCGCCAAGAACCGTCAGCGGGTCGATTCCCAGGAAATAGCTGGCCACGAGGGCCACGGCAATGGTTCCCAGACCGAGCCTGCCGCCGCCGAGGCGCAAGCCGCCGCCGCCAAAACCGGCGCCGCGCCGGTCCTCCACGTTGCTGCTTTCGTTCTGATCATCGAGTCGCATTCAATAAACTCCAATTCAGCCTTGCTGCCCGTCGTCCGGATTCTCCGTCGGCATCGATTTTTTCTCTTCGTTCGCCTTTTTCTGCATCAGCCGAGCGTTTTTTTCCGCATCGAAAAAGACATAGCGGCCATACAACTCGCATCCTTTCATGCCCGGGTCGCAAGGCAGGTTTTTCACCTTGCTGCAATTGCCCTCCACCTCGTGGGGGCAACTCCATCCGCCGCCTGTCATGCTTTATCACCTTTGAATAATGAGCTACCCATTTTCCATGCTCCTGCCGGGCGTTTCAAGTAGTGCGTCTCTCCAAAGAGCAATAACGCGGCACCGTGGATAACGGCGGACAACGGGTAACAGGGCCGCGGCCTTGAGATATGGCCAATTGCGCGTATGCTGGAGCTTTGACTGACAACAGCGGGGGCACGTTCATGCAGATATCGGAGATTCCATTCGGGACCACGGACTGGTCGTCGGTTCCTGCCACAGAGCATCCGGGAGAGACCGGCAAGGCGATGTGGCGCACTTGCCAGTTCGGCAGCATCCGCGTGCGGATGGTCGAATACTCGCCGGGCTATCTGGCCGACCACTGGTGTTCCAAAGGACACATCCTGTTATGCCTGGAGGGGGAGCTGCACACCGAACTCCAGGATGGCAGGAATTTCGTCCTGAAGCCGGGGATGAGCTACCAGGTGGCGGATAATACCGAACCGCACCGTTCTTCAACCGCCTGCGGCGCGAAGCTTTTCATCGTCGATTAATCGTCGCCGAGCAATTCCAGCACTTTCTCGGTCGGACGGCCGACGACGGCTTTGTCGCCGCGCACGACAATCGGCCGCTCGATGAGCACGGGGTGCGCGGCCAGAGCGTCGAGCCATTGCTCGTCGGTAAGGGATTTGCCGGCGTAATTGTCCTTGAAGACATCTTCTTTCTGGCGGACGATATCGAGTGGCTTCAGCCCGAGTTTTCTCAGGAGGACCCGCAGTTCCTCTTTCGTCGGCGGGGTTTTCAGATACTCGACGATCTGCGCGTCGATACCGTGAGCCGCAACGAGCTCGCACGCCGAGCGGCTCTTCGAGCAGCGGGCGTTGTGATAGATCACCACAGGTGACTTTTCCATGCTATCCCTCAAAAATTAGCGCCAGATGCTGAGCGGCGGATCGGTCGTAACGGCATATAGTATATCGCCGCGCGAAATGAAACCGAGCAGGGCGCCGCTATCGTTGACGATGGGTACGCCCCCGACGCCGCGTTCCAGCATGACCTGGGCTATCCTGCGGATGTCGGTCAGCGGCGTGGCGGCCACGACCGGCGTCGTCATCACGTCGCGCACTTGTTTGCTCAGGACGTCGCATATCTGGCCATTGTCGACGTTCAGCGTCGTCAGCAGGTCGCGTTCGCTGACGATGCCAACCAGATGGCGGTTGGCGCTGAGCACCGGCGCCTGATGGATCCGGTGTTCGACCAGCGTGTGCCATGCGTGCGCCACGTCGTCTTCGTCATTCACCGTGATGATTTCGGAACGCATGATCTGGTTGGCGTGGTAGAGCGGCCCCCGCTCCAGGTTTTGCGGAAGCATGGCCTGGTAGGCGTCAACCGCCTGCTGGCCGAAGGCGCCTTTTTTTGCCGGGGAAGCGGTTTGCGCCACGTCGAATTCGACCTGATCTCCTATTCGACGGGAGGCAAGTACCGGACCGCGGCGGGTCACTGGCGGCAGACGGGCGAGATTCTCCAGTGTGCCTTGGAAAATGGGGCCGCTGACGCCGTAAAGAGAAAACATGGGCAAATCCCCTCGTTGCTGGCGGTTTCAATATACACCGCATTACGTTGCGTAGCCTGTGCGCGAAACTGTTTTATCCCGTTATTCCCTATTACGGCATGCGGCTCGGTGGCTTGAGCGGAGCGCGCGGACTCCTGCGTCTAAAGCAGTGCTTCGGCCTCCATCGAGCAGGTGCCGTTACTCAGATAGGCCGCGAGTGAAACGCGCTTGCCATCGACGGCGGCGGTGAAAGTGATCGAATCGCCGAGCAGTGCTGGGGCCAGTCCGCGGTAGTTGAACTTGCGGATGGGGCAGCAGCCGACTTCTTCGGCGAATGCGGCGAGCAAGGTGGCGTTGAGCGGGCCGTGAATGACGAGGTTGCCGTAGCCTTCGATCTCGCGGCAGTAATCCTGGTCGTAGTGGATGCGGTGGCCGTTGAAAGTCAGCGCGGAGTAGCGGAACAGCGTTGTCGACGTCGGTGTGAACACACGGCTGTGGCTGGCTGGCGGGATGGGTATGGTGCCGCTCGCTGCCGCCTGGCGCGCTGCGGATTTGTAAACGATGTCGTGCTCTTCGCGAATCAGCGTTTCCCCTGCGGAAGACTTCAGCTCGTGCAGCACGGTGACGAAAACAAGATCGCCGGAGCGGCCGACCTTGTGGTCGACTTTCAGGATGCGCGACACTTTTTGCACGTTTACGCCGATCGCCACCGGCTTGTGAAAGGCCACGCGTCCGCCGGCCCACATGCGGTTGGGCAGCGGCACCGATGGCAGGAAACCGCCGCGCGCGGGATGCCCGTCGCGTCCTAGCGCCGACGGTGGCTGGCCGTCGAGGAAATAGATCCAGTGCCAGAGCGGCGGCAGCGAGCCGCCTTCCACGATCTCCGAGGCGCCGGCGTAGTCGACCGTGGCGGCCATCAGCCTGGCGTGACGCAGGGAGACTACATCGTCGTCGGTATGCGTTTTGCCGACCCAGGTCCGCAGATGTTCGAGGTCAAGCGGAGTTGGCGCGCTCGTGTTCATTGACGAAATCTCCTATTGCGAGTGAGGACGTTTGTGATCGGAGTGTATCCGAGTTGCCATCCTCTGCGAGAAGCTATGTCAATCAGCGGCATAACCGATAGCCATGCGTTCTGTCTGGCGGAAGGTCTGCCATTCGGCTTTGTGCGGCCATCTGCCTGACGCGGGAAATCCATGACAATATCCGATCTGCTCATTCATGGACCGCGTGCCGATCATGATGTGTGAAAATTCTCCCCTCGACTGGGAAAAAGCGCTGGCTGTCGGAGCGGGTGCCGTCGGCGGCAAAGGCTGGCAGCTTGCCAGAATGGCACGCTATGGGCTGCCGGTGCCTCCGGGGCTGGCGATCCCCGCTTTCTGGAGCAGTGCGCGGCAGGGCGAATTTCCGGTTGCCCTGGCTATTGGACTGCGCCGCGCGCTTGAGGACGAGGGCTGGCTCGATCTGCCCCTGGCGGTGCGTTCTTCCGCCGTCGGCGAGGACTCCGCGGGCGCGTCTTTCGCGGGCATCTATCGTTCGCATCTCAACGTCATCGGCTGGCCGGCGATCGTCGCGGCAGTTGAGGATGTCTGGCGCTCGCTCGACACGGATCATGCGGCCGCCTACCGCAGAAAGCGGGGCCTGCCGGAAGAAGGCGCCGCCATGGCCGTGCTGCTGATGCCGTTGCTGCCGGCGCGGGCGTCCGGTATCGCCTTCACCTGCGATCCGCTCACGGGACGTGACGACCGGCTGCTGATCCATGCCCAGTGGGGGCTCGGCGAATCCCTCGTGAGCGGGCTTGCCGAGGGGGACGAATACCTGTTCGAGGAGCACAGGAGGGACGCCGTCCTGACGCTGGCCGACAAGCGCCTTGGCGGCAAGATGGTTGCCACTAGGCTGCGACAGGCGGGCGGCACGGTCACGCAGGAAACGGAGGCCGCCGAACGGCAGCGCTTCGTGCTGGATGACGAAGCGGCGTTGCAGCTTGCCGACCTTTTGCGCGATGCCGCCCTCGCCCTCGATTTTGCTTCTCCCGTTTTCGATCTGGAATGGGTCTGGGACGGCGAGCGCTTCTGGCTGACCCAGGCGCGGCCGGTGACCGCGCGGCCGCGCCACACCTATCCGGCGCTGCGCGGCCAGCCGACCTACTGGTCGCGGGGCAATACCTGCGAAGTTGTTCCAGAACCGCTGTCCGCCGCCGACTGGGGAACCTCGCGCAAGCTGGCGAACATGCTTCTGGAGGAGGGCTACGCCCTTGCCGGCTATCCGCTATTGCCCGGCGCGCAGCGGAGCGGGCTGTTCCAGGGAAGGCTGTATCTCAATATCTCGCTGATCCAATGGGAAGGCTACGATGCCCTCGGCGTGGCGCCGCACGCGATGAATGCATTGATGGGCGGGCACCAGCCGGAAATCGAGGTGCCGCCGCCCACCTTGGGGAAACGCCTTGCGCGTGGCCGGCGGATGATCCGTTACCTGACGCGCGCGCCTCGTCGGCGCCGACTGGGCGAAAAGGCGATCGCCGAGGCTTTCCGGCAAATCGCCATTTGGCGGCGGCAGCCTCTGCCAAACGATGCCGGCGGCTTCGTCGCGGCCTTCCTGGAACTTGCGCATGCGGTCAGCGACGCCAGGGACATTCATTTCCTGCAGGGCTCCGGCGGCGGATCGGTATTTCTCCTGGTGGAAAATCTGGAAAAACGCTTTCCCGGCGAAGGGCATGCCATGGCCACTGCGCTCCTCGCCGGTGGCGCGCCCAGCGTCACCGCGCAGCAGGGCTACGACCTCCTGGCTCTGGCGCGTATGGCCCATGCCGATCCTCTGGTTCAACCTTGTCTCGCGGCGGGTATGCGGGATTCGTCCTGGCTCGACGTCCTGCCGGAGAGAAATGCCTTCCGCCTCGCCTTTGCCGCCTTCATGGAGCGTTACGGCCATCGGGGCGTCTATGAAACCTATCTGCGCAACCCGCGCTGGCGCGAGGAACCCGGCTTCCTGCTGCAGTCGCTGACGCCGCTGGCGGCCGTGGACGAAGCGGCTTTACGGCAACGCCAGCACGAAGGCTCCGAGAAGGCGTGGGCTCGGATTCGTGCAAGTCAGCCCATGTGGCGGCGCTGGCTCATCGGATCCCTCGTCCGGGGAGCTAAGCGCGACTGCGATCAGCGGGAGGCGGCACGCAGCACCTTCATCGCCCATGTCGAACCCGTCCGCCGCCTGTTGCTTGCCGCCGGCTCGCGGCTAGCTGCCGAGGGATCTCTCGATCGGGCGGAGGACATCTTTCACCTGATGCCGCAGGAAATCGAACGCGCGCTTTTCGGCCGCATCGCTCCGGCGGGCATACGCGCCCGCGTTGCGGACCGGCAGCGCCTGTTCGGCGAGTGGATGGCCGCAACGCCGCCGGACGTGCTCGCCGAGGCCGACAGGCAGCACGCCCGGCCCTGGGACGACGACGGCGACAAGCCAGCCGCCAACGGCAGCCGCCGCCAGGGCATTCCCACCGGCACCGGCCGCGCCCGGGGCAAGGCGCGGATTCTCCGTCACCCCAAGGAGGGCGACAGGCTGCAGCCCGGCGAAATCCTCGTCGCGGCGTCCACCGATCCGGGCTGGACGCCGCTCTTCCTCAAGGCCGGCGGACTGGTGGTCGAAACTGGCGGCTACCTTTCGCACGGCGCGATTGTGGCCCGCGAGTTCGGCATTCCGGCGGTCGTCAACCTGCCGGGCGTGCTGGAGTGGGTGCGCGACGGCGATCTGCTGGAGGTGGATGGCGGGAATGGGAGTGTGACGCGGGTGGATGGCGGCGATACGGGGGCTCCCCGGTAGATTGACCTGGTGGTGTGCGGCCTTCCATTCTGTATATACTCTTCCGAATGGAAACCACTGTTAAACAATGACATGTATACAGAGATCGTCAGGTTCCGATTCCATCCGCAAATTGCGCCGTCAAAATGCTTCGAATTCCTGGCGCGACTGGCGGAGGTCTGTGAAGGCGCGCGTCTTTCGGATCACAATTACTTCGCCATCTGCGTGGATCGGAACAATGAGTGCCGTGTGGACCTCATGATGCCCTCGGTGTTTGACATTGGGATCGAACGGCTGTGTGCAGCAGAACGCGAGGGTATTTTGACTATCACGCATCCAAAGCAAACGTAGGACGGGAACGCTTTACTTTGCCTGAAAAACTGTAGTAGCGGGAACGAACAGTCTATTCAAGCTGGCGCAACCTCCTGGCTCGGCTTGACGCATATGCAGGTGTTTTGACATGCCACAGCACACGACCAAGCGCCGCCGGCGACCTTGCCAGTCTTTCGTTGAGCATCCGCGTTACGGTAGCCTGCCGCACGTATCCCGCATACGGGTCCCGGAGTCGGAGACCCGATCAGGCTTCTGGTCTCTTCGAAGGGATGACCTCTTCCCTGAGAGCGTTTTGCTTGCTGACACGGAAAAGCAAAACTACTCCGTCTTTCCCAGGCGGTATTACGTCGATGTTCGGCGCGTATGCCGCCAGTGCGATCGGCCATTCATCTTCTTCGCCAAGGAGCAACGCTACTGGTTCGAGACCTTGCGCTTCTTCGTCGATGCCGACTGCGTTCAGTGCCCTGACTGCCGGCGTGAATCCCGTTCAGTGCAGAGGCGCATGCGACGTTACTCGGATGCGATGGCCAGACAGAGGCTCAATGACGATGAACTCGATACGCTGCTGAGAGATGCGACGTTTCTGCTCGGCAAGGGAGTCTTGAAAAATCTGAATACATTGGGGGCGCTCAAGAACAGGGCGATGAAGCAGCTGCCGCATTCTGCGAGTGTTTTGGCTTTATCCCAGGCGCTCGCTGCTGCACGTGCTGAGCAGGTGGGCGAAAAGTAGCGCGTCCTTGCGGAATTTTCCCCTACTCCGCCCGTAGCGCCTCCACCGGGTCCAGCCTTGCCGCCCGCCGCGCCGGCAGCACGCCGGCCAGCAGTCCGATTGCCATGGCTACCGTTTCGGCGATGACGACGAAAGCGAACGGCGTATGTACGGGCAGTTCCGGGGCGAGCAGATGGATCAGTTGAGCGAGGCCGATGCCTACCGCCAGCCCGATGAGTCCGCCGAGGGCCGAGAGCGCTACCGCCTCGCCGAGGAAGAGGCCGAGGATGGTGCGGCGCGGCGCGCCCAGAGCCACCAGCAGGCCGACCTCGCTGGTCCGTTCGGTGACGGCGATGGTCATGATGGTGACGATGCCGACGCCGCCGACCAGCAGGGAGATGCCGCCCAGCGCGCCGACGGCCATGGTCAGCACGTTGAGAATATTGGAAAGCGTGCGCAGCATGTCTTCCTGCGTGGTGATCGTGAAATCCTCGCGGCCATGGCGCGCCTTGAGCGTGGCGATGACGAGCTCACCGACGCGCGCCGCCGGAATGCCCTCTTCATAGGACAGGGCGACGGCCATCATGCCGTCGCGGTTGAACAGTTCCTGCGCACGCGCGGTCGGGATGTAGGCGGTGTCGTCGAGGTCGATGCCCAGGAACTGCCCTTTCGGCTCCATGACACCGATGACGCGGAATTGGTAATGGCCGATGGTGACGCGCGCGCCCAGCGCGTTTTCGTTGCCGAACAGTTCGTTCTTGAGCTTGGCGCCAAGCACGGCGAAAGCGCGCGCGCCGGCGGAATCGTCACGCGGCAGGAACTGGCCGCTGGCGACCTTCATCTGGTAGACCTTGATCATGTCGGCGCTCTCGCCATACACGGTGGTGCGGCGCAGCCGTCCGTTTCCCTTGACCTCGGTGTTGCCCCAGACGGCAGGAGTCACGGCCTCGACGTGGGGAAGCCGCGCCAGGGCCTGCGCGTCGTCGAGCGTGATCGGCCGCACCGAGCTGGGAATGCCAGTGGGATTGGGGCCGGAGGTCTTGACCTTGCCCGGTTCGACCATGATCAGATTGGTTCCGAACTGCGTGAACTCGGTCAACACGAAACGGTGCACGCCTTCGCCGATCGACGTGAGCAGGATCACGGCAGCGATGCCGACGGCGATGCCGAGCAACGTCAGGAAGCTGCGCAGGCGGTGCGCGGTGATGGCGCGCCAAGCAAGGTGGATGGAGTCGGCGGGGCGGATCATTTCATCCCCTTTGCCCACCCTACAGGTGTGTCCGTCTGGATTCTTTCCTGTTTCGCCGATGTATTCATTAGAGGGGGCTCAATGCTTCATCAGAGATTCGACCGGGTCGAGCCGTGCAGCCTGCCGGGCGGGCAGCACGCCGAAAAGGATGCCGGTAAAGAGTGCCGTGCCGAGCCCGGCGATGGCCGCCCAGTCCGGCGGGTAGGCCGGGTAGATCGGGTACATCTGGCGGACGGCGGCGGCGCCGGCGTGGCCGAGCAGGAAACCGAGGACCGCGCCGGCCAGCGACAGCATGGCCGCTTCGGTGAGGAAGACCGTGCGGATGGTTTTGCCGGTGGCGCCGAGCGCCTTGAGCAGGCCGATTTCGGCGGTGCGCTGGGTGACCGACACGAGCATGACGTTCATCACCAGGATGCCGGCCACCGCCAGGCTGATCGCGGCGATGCCGGCCACCGCCAGGGTCAGCGTGCCGAGCAGCTTGTCGAAGGTGGCCAGTATGGCGTCCTGGGTGATGATGGTGACGTCCTCCTCGCCCTCGTGGCGCTGCTTGATGATCTCGGTGACCTGGTTCTTGGCCAGTTCGATGGCTTCGCGGCTGTTGGCCTCGACGATGATGCGGAACAGGGTGTTGCTGTTGAACATGGCCTGCGCCGAGGCTACCGGGACGAGGACGATTTCGTCGGTGTTCATGCCCAGTCCCTGGCCGGACGAGGCCATGACGCCGACAACGCGGAAGCGGCGGTCGCCGAGGCGGATCAACTGCCCGAGCACGGGGCCGTTGCCGAACAGCTCGTCGCGGACCTTGGCGCCGACGACGGCTTCCGGGGCGCCGCGCTGCCAGTCGCCGTCGCTCAGGAAGCGCCCCTGCGCGACGCCGAGGCGGCGCGCGCCGAGGAATTGTGCGTTGGTGCCGGCGATCATGACTTCGCGCAGTTTGCCGCCGAAGCTGATTTCAGATGTTCCCACGGCCAGCGGTACGACGCGGTGCACGGCGCTGGCGCGCAGCAGCGCCTGCGCATCGCTGATGGTCAGATCGCGCACGGTATTCGTGATGGCGTTGCCGGGGCTGAAGCCGCCGGTCTGTGAACGGCCCGGCAGCACGATGACGAGATTGGTGCCGATCGAGGAGAATTCGCCCATGACGTAGCGCCGGGCGCCGTCGCCCAGCGCCGTCAGCATGACGACGGCAGCGACGCCGATGGACATGGCGAGGATCAGCAGCGTCGTGCGCAGCGGATTGCCGGTGGCGGCATCGCGGGCGAAGCGGAGGAGGTCGGGTGTGCGCATGGCGGTGGATCCGGGCTCAGGCGGCGCTGTCGTGCCGCAGTTCGCCGTCCTCCATGCGCAGCTGCCGGTGGGCGCGTTCGCCGAGATCCTTGTCGTGCGTGACCATGATCAGCGTCACGCCGCCGTCGTTGAGCCCTTCGAGCAGGCGCATCACTTCCTCGCCGGTGGCACGGTCGAGGTTGCCGGTCGGTTCGTCGGCAAGGAGGACCGCCGGCTGCATGATGGTGGCGCGGGCGATCGCCACGCGCTGGCGCTGGCCGCCGGAGAGCTGGTTGGGCCGGTGTCCGGCGCGGTTGGCGAGACCGTAGTCGCCGAGCGCCTGGTGCACCCGCCTGGCGCGCTCGGCCGGTGCGATGCCGGCGAGGATCATCGGCAGGGCGATGTTCTCGGCCGCCGTCAGGCGCGGCACCAGGTGAAAACTCTGGAAAACGAAACCGATGCGCTCGCTGCGCACGCGCGCCTGTTCTTCCGGCGAGAGCGTCGTCACGTCGCGCCCTTCCAGGTAGTAGGTGCCGGCATTCGGGTGGTCGAGCAGGCCCAGCAGGTTGAGCAGCGTCGACTTTCCGGAGCCGGAAGGGCCCATGACAGCCACGTATTCGCCGGCGCCGATGTGCAGGTTGAGATGGTGCAGGGCGTGCACTTCACTGTCACCGAGCTGGAAAATCCGCTCGATGCCGGACAATTCGATCAGCGGTGGCGCGGTAGTCGCCGAGCCCGTCGTCGGTAGGGGTATCGTCATTTGCCCGGCGTTTTTTCTTCGAGCGTATAGTGTGCGCCGGCCTTGACGCCTGCGCGTTCAAGCGAGGTAACGACGCGCTCGCCGGCATCCAGCCCCTCCTTCACCTCAGTGAATTCCCAGTTCGACAAGCCGGTTTTCACCTCGCGTTCCTCGAGTGTGCCGTTCTTGCCGGCCACCAGTACACGGCCGCCTTCGAGCAGTGCCGCCGTCGGTACGCGCACCACGTTCTCGCGCACGTCGAGGATGACTTCCACGTCGGCGCTGTAACCGACCAACAGCCTGCCAGCCTCTTCTGGATGGTCGAAGGTGGCGTCGATATCGACCGTGCGCGCCTGTTTTTCCACCGCCGACACGTAGGGTGCGACGCGCTTGACCTTGCCGGCGAAGAACTGCTTCGGCAGGGCGTCGAGGCTGATGCGCACCGGTTGCCCGGCGTGGATCTTCGGCGCGTCGACTTCGTCCATCGGCGCCTTGACGTACAGGCAGGTGTCGTCGATCAGGTCGATGGCCGGCGGCGTCGGCACGCCGGGGGGCGAAGGCGTCGAATACTCGCCGACTTCGCCGACGATCTTGGCCACGATTCCGTCGAACGGCGCATAGAGTATCGTGCGTCCCTGTTCGACGCGCGTGGCGTCCGCCTTGGCCAGAAATTGCTTGACGTCGTCCCGGGCGGCGTCGCAGCTGGCGCGCCGCGCATCCGCCTCGGTGCGCGCCGACTCTTCGCGCGAATGGGAAACGAAGCCTTTCTCGCGTAGCGCGGTCTGCCGCGCCGCTTCGCGTTCGGCATTCACCGCCTGGGCGCACGCCTCGGCGACGCGCTGCCTGGCGGTCGTTACCTGCGTCAACGCCCAGGCGCTCTGCGCCTGCTGGTCGTCGTTCCACAACTTCATCAGCAACTGGCCCTTCTTGACCTTGTCGCCTTCTTTCACATTCAATATTTCGATGCGCCCGCCGACGATCGTCGACAGTTTCGTCCGCAGGCAGGCTTCGACCGTCCCGGCGCGCGTGTTGGCGATGCTCGATTCGACCTTGCCGCGCGTGATTTCCTGGGCCACGACGGCCATCGGTTTGGGGCGGGACATCCACCAGAAAGCGGCGGCAAGCGCGGCGATGACGGCGAGGGCGATGAGAAGGCGGCGGATCATTAGGGGCATAGGCTTTATTACAATGCGGCGGACGGATCAGGGCGGCATATTCGGATAAAACGGCCAGGGAAGCAAGGCAAGCGGCGAAGAATCCTGGGCTGGTATTATGACGTTTTCTGCCAATGGAAAATGAAAAAACAAAAATGCCGGCACCGGGAGTTGGGAGAAAAACCGAATTGGCTGATATAAATGAAGCGGTCTTGCCGGAAGATTTTGAAAAACATGGCGTTGCGGCGGTTAGCCAAGCGGCGGATACGGCGTAATGGTTGACTGCAAGGAACGATAATCGTTTCCATCGAGATCGACGGAGCATGCTGGTTCATGATCATGAAAGGGTGTTATGAGTATTCTCTCCCGCTTTTTTGGCCGCAAGGAACGGAACGACACCGAGGCCGCGCCCTTGGTAGCAAATTCGGCCATGGAAGATCCGCTGAGCCTGATCGTACTGTTTCCGGAGAGCCTGGCGCTGAATGAGAAAGCGCTTGTCGATGCCCTGCGCATTACGGACAAGACATTGGCGCACGCGCGTGTGGAATTCGATCCCGAGCTGAGCAAGGCGGCTGGCAACGTGTTTGGCCTGGCTGGCTGGGGCAGGCACGTCGTCAAACTGGTGGGGTTCGATGCGCCGATGCCTGCCGAATCCCTTGAAGCCTGCCTCGCGCCCTCACACTACGGGCAGGATTTGAAAGATGAAGTGCGCCAGCATAAGGCGAACATCATTCTCTACTATGGGGGGTACGACGCCACGCCGCTGGAGCAATATATTGCGGTCGGGCTCGTGGCAGGAGCGCTGGCGCGGCTGGGGGCGATTGCCGTGATCAACGAAACGGCGCGTACTTCCCTGCCTGCCGGCGTATTGGGGGATGACGGGCACGGTGGCAATCTGGCGGGCTTTCTGCGCGAGGATCTGCCGCTCCTGATGCTGTTCTGTGGTTTCGTCAAATACGAAGTGGAGAATGTCGACGGCGTATGGATGCGCACTTACGGCGCAAACCGCCTGGGGCTGCCCGATCTTGCGTATCTGGCGGCAGGGCACGAGCAGGGGCAGAGCACCTTCGGCATGTTTTCGAACATCCTGGCGTATCTGGTCGAATCCGGGGCGCGGTTTTCCGAAGGCCACACGATGCAGATCGGCGAGGACGGTTTTTTGCGATTGCGTTCACTCACGACGGAGGAATATTTCCTGCAAAACGAAGGGGGCGACCTTTTCGTCGCCGAAGTGATCGGCAAGGAAGAAATCGGCCAGTAGCGCCAGATTCGATTGATAGGCGTGGCTATTTCCGCTTTCACGCTATGCACTGCGACGTCCGATGCTCCTCCGGAACTTCCTGACGATAAAAACCAGCCGGTGCAGGATGCTGTCCAGGTCGAGCGTAAATAGCGAGAACGAACAGCCGATGAATGTCGCCAGCAGACGGTCCTTCAGCACGGGCAGGCTGTTGTGGCTTCCCGGCGCCGACAATTCGGCGAGCAGCAGCACGAAGGCTGTGATGCATGCGGTGCCGAGCCCGCTATGCACGGCAAATGCAGGCCAACGCAGGATCGTCACCGCGATGCTGGCGGCGAAGAATACCACCGGCGAAACCTGCAGATAAACCAGCGTTATCACGAAAAAGGCGCCTAGCAGCGTTCCGGTAACGCGGTGCGTGATCTGCGAGGCGCTGTTTTTCAGATCGTAGTGCAGCACGATCAGCATCGTCAGCATCGTCCAGTACAGGTGCTGATTGCCGATGAAAATGCAGGTGAGCAGCGCCAGCGCCACGGAAATGCCGGTACTCACGGCGAAGCGCCAGCGCGTCGGGGCCTTCAGGTAGCTGCGCACGATGGAGCGGCGCAATGACGGTACGGAGAAGGGACGCTTTTCGCCCGTGACGAAGTCCCACAGAAGGGAAACAACCCAGGCCCAGGCCAGAGAGAAGAACAACAGTCCCGTATCGAACCAGCTGATCGGCGCGACGGCATAGCCGAAAACGAGGCCATAGCCCATGAAGCGCGGCATCATGACCATGTGGCCGTGCCTGTTTTCCACTAGCGCATAGAAAAAACCGGTGACGATGGCGACGGCAAAGAAAAGCCACTCCGCATTCTCGAAATGGCAGAAGGTGCCGATGGCGGTTCCCACCAGCAGCGATAGCGGTCCTATCGACATGAATCCCAGGCGCAGCAGCGGTTTACCGCCCGAATCCCCGGTAAAACCCAGTGTCGAACCGAGCATCAGGTAGATGAACCAGCTGCCGAAGCCGTGGATGTACGAGGCAACCAGCGGAACGCCCGTGGCGATCAGGAAACGCAGTGACTTGTGCGTCAGGGCGCGCCGCGCAGCGGCCTGCGCGGCTCTTTTTTCGCCGGGAGCGGGGAGACGATTGTCGTGTTCGGCCATGTCGAGCAATGTAGTTATGAGGTTTCGCCGATCGGCGTTTGCCGCTGCTGAATCGATGTTTGCAGCCGCCGGCCGCCGCTTATCCAATAATGTTACCGGAAGGACAGGAGGGATAGAATGAAGTTCAGTCGATTCCGGTGTCTGCGCAGACAGGGGCTGGCGCGTTCCCCCTGTTCCAGTTGCCTTCACCGCCACGTATTATCGTGAATAGGTATGTCGATGGGCTCGATATCGTCCGGCTGGGTTTCCTGTTGTGTCGGCGGGAAATACGCCAGGATATGGCTCAAGATCGAGTCGGCGCGACATGCGAGGTGGGCAGGAATGAACAACGAATCGCCGGGCAGTGGTAGCATGGCAGAAAAGTGTCATAGCATGGTTGGTTAGCGATCGGTGATCGGGAAGTCGTTAGTGCGGGGTGTCAGGCAGGGCCAATGGCGGCTAGGCCGTTTTTCGCCTGTTCTAACGATGCTCCCCAGTATTTCCGTGTGCAACTGACGCCATTATCGAGAAAATTACTGATGGGTACCGCGGAGATACTCCATGAGCAATGAGCAGGTATTCAATGCCAATACGCAGCAGCGCCTGGCCGAGCTCGAGGCGGAAGCGGCCGAGCTGCGGCGCCGCCTGGCTCATGTTTCCTCTGCCTACGAGGAATTGTCCAACCGATGCCGGCTTTTCGAGGCGGTCTTCGACGAAAACCCAAACTTTACCGTCGTGAAGGATCACGACGCCAAATTCGTGCTGGTCAATGAGGCCGCGGCGCAGTTTTACCGAACAAGCAAACTGGATATGATCGGCAAGGACGATGGCGATTTTGGCGTCACTCCCGAGCAGGCAGAGTTTTTTCGGCAGAACGTTCGGAAGATCATGGAACGGGGCGAGCCGGAAATCGTTTTCGAGGAAGCGTCGGACAACCAGACCGGGGAAGTGCGTTATTTCAAATCCTTCAAAAAACCATTTGCCGGGCCCGACGGAACGCCGCACATTCTGGTCATGGCTTTTGAAATCACCGATCTTCGGCACGCCCGGGAGAAAATCGCCGAGAGCGAGCAGCGCTTGAGTTTCGTTCTCGCAGCGACAGGGGAAGGCGTTTGGGATTGGGACATGCAGACCAACGGGCTTCTCCACAATCAGCGCTGGTACGACCTTCTTGGGTTGAAGCCCGAGGATATGGTCGGGACAATCGATGACTTCATGAGAGTTCTTCTGGATGAGGAGAAAGAAGAAATCCAGCAAGAGCTTGAAGCCTGCATGCGGGGAGAAAAGCCCTATTTCCACGAGCATCGAATGCGCGGCAACGATGGAAAAACCATCTGGGTGCTCGACCGCGGCGACGTGGTGGTGCGTTCTGACGATGGACGGCCCTTGCGCATGGTCGGCAGCTTTTCCGACATCACCGCCAGGAAGCTCGCGGAACAGGAACTGGTGGCCGCCCGTTATCAGGCCGAGGCGGCAAGCCGCGCCAAAAGCGAGTTTCTCGCCAACATGAGCCACGAGATACGGACGCCGATGAACGGCGTCATAGGCATGACGAGCCTGTTGCTGGATTCGCCATTGACAGCTGAGCAGCGCGATAACGTTGAAACGATCCGGGACAGCGGCGAATCGCTGCTGACCGTCATCAACGAGATCCTGGACTTTTCGAAGATCGAAGCGGGCAAGGTGACGTTCGACAGACGGGACTTCAAACTTGATGACATCATTTCCAGCTGTTACAGCATGCTGCTCCCGAACGCCAACAGGAAAGGGCTGGGGTTTGCCCGCGAGATCGATCCGCAATTGCCGCAGCATCTGCTTGGCGATCCGGATCGAATCAAGCAGATCATCGTCAATCTCTTGAACAATGCGCTTAAATTCACTTCGCACGGATCGCTCGCGCTACGCGTGAAACTGCTTGAGCAGAAAGGGGAGTCATGCGTCGTGCGCATCGAGGTGCAGGACACGGGAATCGGCATCAGTCTGGAGGGGCAACGGAAATTGTTTGCGCCCTTTTCGCAGGTGGATGCGTCGAGCAACCGTCAGTTCGGCGGCACAGGCCTGGGGCTGTCCATCTGCAAGCGGATCGTCGAGGGTATGAATGGCAGGATCGGCGTCGATAGCGCCCTCGGCGAAGGGTCGACTTTCTGGTTTGAGATCCCTTTCGCGCGGGGCAAGGGAGATTTAAGTTCGGTTGAAAATGGTGCAGGTGCCTCAATGGAAAAATTCAAAGGGCGAGTGCTCCTCGTCGAAGATCATATGATCAATCAAAAGCTCGCTCTTGCCATGCTGAAGAAACAGGATCTGGATGTCGATGTTGCCGAAAACGGGCAAGAGGCGCTCGAGCTATTATGCGGTAAGAATTACGACATCATTCTAATGGATTGCCAGATGCCGATCATGGACGGTTACGAGGCCACAGGGCGGATTCGTGCTGGTGAGGCGGGCGAGCGGGCGAGCAAGACGCCGATCCTTGCCCTGACGGCCAACGCCATGGCCGAAGACGTCCAGCGCAGTATTGACGCCGGGATGAATGAGCACATTGCCAAGCCCTTTACATTCAAAGTCCTTCAAGCGGCCATGCAAAAGTGGCTTCCACAGGACAAAAAACCGTAGCGCACATTCGGGGGACGGACCTCAAGACGAAGGATCGCGCGGAGCGGTTGGCGGAGCCATGTCGCCGTCCCAGCCGCCGCCCAGCGCCTTGACCAGCAGAACGCTGGCGGAGAGTTGACGGCCGATCAGCTGCAAGGCGCTGCGTTCGTTGTTGTACAAGGTGGTTTGCGCGGTGACGACGTTGAGAAAGTCCGCAGTTCCGGCCCGGTACTGATTGATGGCCAGTTGTTCCGCCTCGCGCGCGGCGATGACGGCTTCATTCTGCGCGATACGCTCATCGGCCAGATAGCGCAGTGCGGCGAGATTGTCTTCCACTTCCAGCAGACCGGCGAGCACGGTCTGTTTGTAGCTGGCGGCAGCCGCGTCGTAGGCGGCCACCGCCTGGTCGGAGAGGGCTTGGCGCCTGCCGCCGTCGAATACGAACTGGGCAATGGAGCCGCCCAGCGCCCAGATGCGCGCCGGTGCGCTGAACCAGTCGGCGAGGCTGCTGCCCTGGTAGCCGCCGGATGCGCTGAGCGTGAAGGATGGGAAAAAGGCAGCGCGCGCCACGCCGATCCTGGCATTGGCCGCGGCGGCGGAGCGTTCCGCCGAGGCGATGTCGGGCCGGCGTTCCAGCAAATGCGAAGCGATTCCCGGCGGAGTGACCGGAATTTGCGGCGACCATAAGGCGTCGACAGGCAGGTCGAAGCGGGCGGGGGCTTCGCCGATAAGGATGGCAACGGCATGTTCGAGCTGGCTGCGCGACAGATCCAGGTCGATGGCCTGGGCTTCGGCGCTCCTCAGCTGGCTTCTGGCCTGGGCGACATCGGCGCGCGTGACGAGGCCGACGGCGAACCTGTTCTGGGTCAGCGTCAAGGATCGCTGATAGGAAGCGACCGTGTCGGCGATCAACTGGCGTTGCATGTCGACGATGCGCAGTTGCAGATAATTCTGTGCCAGCTCGGCCTGAGTGGACAGGCGTACCGCGGCCAGATCGGCAGCGCTGGCCTGGCTTGCGGCTTCACCTGCTTCCACGCTGCGCCGGATACCGCCCCAGATGTCCGCTTCCCAGCTGGCGTCCAGGGTGATTTGCGTGGCGTTCCTGACGGAGCCGCTGTCTCCGGCCGAACGGCTGCGGTTTCCGGAAGCATTTGCGGATATCTGCGGGAAAAAGGCGGCGCGGGCTTCCTGGGCTGCAGCACGCGCCTGCCGGTAATTGGCCAGCGCCATCTGGATGTTCTGGTTGGATATGTCGATCCGCTCGGTCAGGCCGTTCAGGAGCGGGTCGCCGTAGAGCGTCCACCAGTCGCCGCGCGGCGCGAGATCGGCGGGGCGTGATTCCTTCCAGCCTGGCGGAGTTTCCTTGTAGGTGTCGGGAATATCCATGGCTGGCCGCAGGTAGTCGGGACCGACGGTGCAGGCGGCGAGGAACAGCGCCAGCGCCGGGGCGAGCGCTCGCTGGAGAAAGCGTATTGGAAACTTGGCGGGAGATGGGTTCGGCGTATTCATGCGATTTTCATGGATCAGGCGTTGGCCACGCGAGAGGGTGTTCTGCGGAAATGTTTTTTGCACCACAGCCGGAAACGGTCGAGATAGAGGTAAATGACGGGCGTGGTGTAGAGTGTGAGTACCTGGCTCATAATCAGGCCGCCGACAATGGATATGCCGAGGGGCTGCCGCATCTCGGCGCCGTCGCCGTGCCCCAATGCCAGGGGAATGGCGCCGAGAATGGCGGCCATGGTCGTCATCATGATCGGGCGGAAACGCAGCTGACAGGCCTTGAAGATGGCGTCACGCGTGTTGAGCCCTTCGTTGCGTTCGGCTTCCAGGGCGAAGTCGATCATCATGATGGCGTTCTTCTTGACGATGCCTATCAGCAGCAGCACGCCGACCAGCGCGATCAGGCTGAAATCGGTCTTGAACGCCATCAGCGCCAGCAGGGCGCCGACGCCGGCCGACGGCAGGGTGGATAGAATAGTCAGGGGATGGACGTAGCTTTCGTAAAGAATTCCCAGCACGAGATAAACCGTCACGATCGCCGCCAGGATCAGCCAGGGCTGGCTGCTGATGGCTTGCTGGAAGGCGCGGGCGGATCCCTGGAAACTGCCGTGGATGCTGGTCGGCACGCCGAGTGAAGACAGGGCGCGATTGATTTCGTCCGTGGCCTGCGACAGCGATACGTCGGGCATCAGATTGAACGAGATGGTGGTGGCGACGAATTGCCCCTGATGGCTGACGGACAGCGGCGCGTTTTGCGGCGTCCACCTGGCGAAGGCGGAGAGGGGAATGCGGGCGTTGTTCGGGCCTATGACGAACAGTTTTTTCAGCGTTTCCGGGCTTTGCGTGTCCTCGTAGTTAACCCCCATGACGACGTGGTACTGGTTAAGCGTGGCGTAGATCGTCGATACCTGCCGCTGTCCGAAGGCGTTGTAAAGCGTGTCGCTGACGGTTTTCGTCGAGAGGCCCAGGCGGGCCGCCGCGTCCAGGTCGATCGTCAGCGCCGTTTCGAAACCCTTGTCCTGCTGGTCGGTATTGACGTCTGCCAGCACCGGCAGCGCGGACAACGCCAGCCGGATCTTGGGTTCCCATTGCCGCAGTTCTGCGAGCTCGTCGGCCTGCAGCGTGAACTGATAGGCGGCATTGGCCTGGCGGCCGCCGACGCGGATGTCCTGGTCGGGATTGAGAAACAGTTGCGCCCCCGGTTCGTTGGCCAGTTTGACGCGCAGCCGGGCGATGATGTCATTGACGCTTTCCTTGCGCACGTCCAGCGGTTTGAGGGCGATGAACATTGAGCCGCTGTTGGTGCGCGAGCCGCCGGTGAAGGCAGTCACCGAGTCGACGCTCGGATCTTCGCGGACGATGCGGACGAAATCCGAAAGTTTCTGGCGCATGGCCTGGAAGGAAATGCTCTGGTCGGCCCGGATGTAGCCGGAAACCCGGCCGACGTCCTGCTGCGGAAAGAAGCCCTTGGGGATTTTTACGTACAGGACGACATTGAGCACGACCGTGACGAGCAGGATCAGCAGGGTCAGGAACGAATGGCGCAGGGCCACCCGCAGCGAGGCGGAGTAGAGCCTCGTCATGGCCTCGATGATGCGGTTGGAAAACCGCGTGACGGCGCGAACGAAGCGATTGTGGCGGCGGTGTTCCTCGTCGCTGCGCAGCAGGCGCGAGCACATCATCGGCGTCATGGTCAGCGAAACGACCATCGAGATCAGGATGGCCACGGAAAGCGTGACGGCGAATTCGCGGAACAAACGTCCCGGCAAGCCCCCCATCAGCAGCAGCGGAATGAATACCGCAACCAGCGAAACGCTCATCGACAGGACGGTGAAGCCCACCTCCTTGGCGCCCTGCATGGCGGCTTCCATCGGCGGCATGCCGGCTTCGATGTGGCGGGAGGTGTTCTCCAGAACGACGATGGCATCATCGACGACGAAACCCGTGGCGACGATCAGCGCCATCAGCGACAGATTGTTGAGCGAAAAGCCGCACAGGTACATCGCCGCACAGCTGCCGACCAGCGATACCGGCACGACCACGCAGGGGATCAGCGTGGCGCGCGCGTTGCCCAGGAACAGGAAGACCACCAGAATGACCAGCGCAACGGCGATAAGCAGCGTGCGCTCGACCTCGAACAGCGAGGCGCGGATGGTCGGCGAGCGGTCCATCTGGACCGTCAGGTCGATGGCCTCCGGGATGGATGCCTGAAGCTGCGGCAGGGCGGAGCGGATGCGGTCGACGGTCTCGATGATGTTGGCGCCCGCCGCGCGCGTTATGACCAGCAGCACCGACGGGCGGCCGTTGGCCGAGCCGGCGTTCCTGAGGTTTTCCACCGAATCGGTCACGCGGGCGATGTCGGAGAGGCGCACCGTGGCACCGTCGCTATAGCGGACCACCAGGTTGCGGTAGTCGGCGGCCTTCGTGGCCTGGTCGTTGGCCTGAATCTGCCAGTGCCGGCCGTCGTATTCCAGCGATCCCTTCGGGCGGTTGGCGTTGGCGTTGTTCAGCGCGGCGCGCACAGTATCCAGCGCGATGCCCTGGTGAGCCAGCGCGTCGGGGTTGAGATCCACGCGCACGGCGGGCAGCGAGCTGCCGCCGACGTTGACGTCGCCGACGCCTTCGAGCTGCAACAGCTTCTGCGCGACGACGGTGGAGGCATAGTCGTACATCTGGCCCTGGGTCAGCGTGTCCGAGGTCATCGCCAGGATCATGATGGGGGCGTCGGACGGGTTGGCCTTGCGATAGGTCGGCAGGCGGGTCAGGCTGCTGGGGAGCAGGCTGCGCGCCGCATTGATTGCCGCCTGCACGTCGCGGGCGGCGCCGTTGATGTCGCGCGAGAGATCGAACTGGAGCACGATGCGCGAGCTGCCCAGCGCGCTCGTCGATGTCATCTCGTTGACCCCGGCGATGCGGCCCAGCGTGCGTTCGAGCGGCATGGCGACCGAGGATGCCATGGTTTCGGCGCTGGCGCCGGGCAGCGAGGCGGAAACGAAAATGGTGGGGTAATCCACCTGCGGCAGCGGCGCCACCGGCAGCAGGACGAAACCCAGCATGCCGGCGAGCATGATCGCCAGGGTCAACAGCGTGGTGGCGACCGGGCGGCGGATGAAAAAGGCCGAGGGGTTCATCAGGCGGCCGCCTCGCGATACTGTTTGACACGCTCGGCCAGCCGGGAGAATGCCAGGTAGATCACCGGCGTGGTGAACAGCGTCAGGATCTGGCTGAGGATCAGGCCGCCGACCATGCTGACGCCGAGCGGGTTGCGCAATTCGGCGCCGACGCCGGTGCCGAGCATCAGCGGCAGGGCGCCGAGCAGGGCGGCCATGGTCGTCATCAGGATCGGGCGGAAACGCAGCAGGCAGGCCTGGTGGATGGCCTCGCGCGGCGGCAGCCCCTGTTCGCGTTCGGCTTCCAGCGCGAAGTCGATCATCATGATGGCGTTTTTCTTGACGATGCCTATCAGCAGGATGATGCCGATGATGGCGATCATCGACAGGTCGGAACCCCACAGCATCAGGGCCAGAAGCGCTCCGACGCCGGCCGAGGGCAGCGTCGACAGGATGGTGATCGGATGGATGTAGCTTTCGTACAGCACGCCCAGCACGATGTACATGGTGATGATCGCCGCCAGGATCAGCCAGAGCTGGTTCGACAGCGCGGCCTGGAAGGCCAGCGCCGCGCCCTGGAAGCTGGTGGAAATGCTGACCGGCATGTTTATCTCGTGCTCCACGGCGCGGATCTTGTCGACGGCATGGCCGAGCGAGTAGCCGGGGGCAATGTTGAACGAGACGGTCACGGCGGGGAACTGGCCAAGGTGGTTGATGACCAGCGGGCCGGCCCGTTCCGAGACGCGCGCGACGCTGCCCAGCGGTACCGGGCCGTTGCTGCCCAGGATATAGATATCGTTGAGCGTGGCGGGGCCGCGCTGCATGTCGGGAGAGCTTTCGAGCACCACCCGGTACTGGTTGGACTGAGTGAAGATGGTCGATACCAGCCGCTGCCCGAAAGCGTTGTACAGCGCGCTGTCGATTTGCGCGACGGTGATGCCGAGCCGCCCGGCGGTGTCTCGATCGATGTCGACATAGGCCTGCAATCCCTTGTCCTGCAGGTCGCTGGTCACATCGGCCAATTCGGTCTCCTGGCGCAATCGCTCGACCAGCCTGGGCACCCATTCCGACAGCTGCGACGCATCGGTGGCCTCCAGCGTGAACTGGTACTGCGTGCGGCTGACGCGATCCTCGACGGTCAGATCCTGCAGCGGCTGCATGTACAAGGTGATGCCCGAAACCTGCGCCAGACTCTTTTGCAGGCGGGCGATGATTTCCGGCGCGCGCACGGCGCGTTCCTCCAGCGGCTTGAGGTTGATCTGGATGCGTCCGCTGTTGAGCGTGGCATTGATGCCGTCTACGCCGATAAACGACGACAGGCTCTCCACGTCCGGGTCCTGAAGGATGGTCTGCGCGATCCGCTGCTGGCGTTCGGCCATGGCCGAAAAGGAGATGCTCTGCGGCGCTTCGGTGATTCCCTGGATGACACCGGTATCCTGCAGGGGGAAAAAGCCCTTGGGTATCCAGACGTAGAGCAGTACGGTAAACACCAGTGTGCCGACGGCAACCCATAGCGTCGCCGCTTGACGTTCGAGAACCCATGTCAGCGCCCTGCCGTAAAGCGCGATGATGTCATCGAACAGCTTGCCGCTGGCATGGTAGAAACGCCCCTGTTTTTCTTCCGGCACATGATGCAGCAGCTTGGCGCACATCATCGGCGTGAGCGACAGGGAAATCAGCATGGAAATGATGATGGAAACCGCCAGCGTCACGGCGAACTCGCGGAACAGCCGGCCGACGATGTCGCCCATGAACAGCAGCGGAATCAGCACGGCGATCAGCGAGAATGTCAGCGAAATGATGGTGAAGCCGATCTGCTGCGATCCCTTGATGGCCGCTTGCAGAGGCTCTTCGCCCTGCTCGATGTAGCGGGCGATGTTCTCGATCATGACGATGGCGTCGTCGACGACGAAGCCGGTGGCGATGGTCAGCGCCATCAGCGAGAGATTGTTGATCGAAAAATCGAGCAGGTACATGACGCCGAAGGTGCCGATCAGCGACAGCGGCACGGCGACGCTTGGAATGATGGTGGCCGGCAGATTGCGTAGAAAGAGAAAAATGACCATCACCACCAGCGCGACGGCGAGTATCAGTTCGAAGCGCACGTCGGCGACCGAGGCGCGGATGGTGCTGGTGCGGTCGGAGAGCACCTTGACTTCCACAGCGCTTGGCATCGCGGCCTGAAGTTGCGGCAGAAGGCTCTTGATGCGGTCGACGGTTTCGATGACGTTGGCGCCCGGCTGCCGCTGCACATTGAGGATCAGCGCCGAGCGCGTGTCGGCCCATGCCGCCAGCTTGTCGTTTTCCGGGGCGGCGACGACGGTGGCGACGTCGCCCAGGCGCACCGGCGCGCCGTTCTTGTACGCGATGACGAGGTTGCGGTATTCGTCGCTGGATTTGAGCTGGTCATTGGCCGAAATGCTCGATGAGCGCTCGGGGCCGTCGAAGCCGCCTTTGGGTCCGTTGACGTTGGCGTTGGCGATGGCCGTGCGGATGGTCTCCATGTCCAGGCCGAGCGCGGCGACGGCGCGCGGGTTGGCCTGCACGCGCACGGCCGGCCGCTGCCCGCCGGAAACGCTGACCAGCCCGACCCCGGGGAGCTGGGAGATCTTCGCGGCGACGCGGGTGTCGATCAGGTCCTGGATGCGGATCAGCGGCATCGTATTGGACATGACCGCCATCGTCAGGATCGGCGCATCGGCCGGGTTGACCTTGTTGTAGACAGGCGGATTGGGCAGGTCGTTGGGCAGGAAATTGTTGGCGGCGTTGATGGCCGCCTGCACTTCCTGTTCGGCGATGTCCAGCCCGATATCCAGCGAGAATTGCAGCGTGATGACCGAGGCGCCGGCCGAGCTTTGCGACGACATCTGGTTGAGGCCGGACATCTGGCCGAATTGCCGTTCCAGCGGCGCGGTGATCGACGATGTGGTGACCTCCGGGCTGGCGCCGGGGTAGAGCGTGACGACCTGGATCGTCGGGTAATCGACTTCCGGCAGCGCGGCGATCGGCAGCACCTTGTAGGCGACGAGGCCGGCGAGGAGCAGCGCCACCATCAGCAGGGAGGTGGCGACTGGCCGCAGGATGAATAGTCGGGAGGGATTCATGCAGCTTCTCTTCGGTGAATGCTACAGCCGGCGCGTGACCTTACGGATTCGTGGCAGGAGTCATGTCACTGCCCTCTGCGGCGCTGCCCGCCGCCCTGGCCGTTTCCTTCGCCCCGCTTCTGCGCGGCGGCGCTGGCGGCGGCCTTCAGCATGGCGTCGGGGTCGGCGATTTCCACGCGCGATCCTTCGCGCAGGCGGTCGGCACCGTCGGTTACCAGATGATCGCCCTCGCGGGCGCCCTCAAGGATGACGACGCGGTCGCCATCCGTGGCTCCCGTTTTCACGGTGCGCAAGGTGACTTTCCCGCCTTGCTTGCCGTTCTTCGGCGAACCTTCTTTCGCTTCTTCCTGCTGCGCCGGGGCGTTGTCGCCTTCCCCCTCAGGCACGATGGCCCATACGAACGAGCCCTGGCTGCCCTGCTGCACGGCTGAAACCGGTGCGATCAGCGCATTTTTGTCGGTGTCGACCTTAAGGCGGATATTGACGAACTGGTTCGGAAACAGGAGTCCGTCCGAATTGGCGAATACGGCCTTGATTTTGATGGTGCCGGTGGCCGGGTCGATCTGGTTGTCGGTCGTTGTCAGCTTGCCCGCGGCCAGCTTGTACTTCATGTCGCGGTCCCAGGCCTCGGCCACCAGTGTCTGTTCTTCCCGCATCGACTTCAGGACGCGCGGCAATTGCACTTCCGGGAGGGTGAAAACGACGTTGATCGGGTCGATTTCGGTCAGCACGACGATGCCGGTGCTATCTCCCGACTGGATCAGGTTTCCCGGGTCTACCAGGCGCAATCCGGCGCGGCCGGAAATCGGCGCGGTGACGCGGCTGTAAGTCAATTGCAGTTTGGCGTTGTCGACCTGCGCCTGATCCATCTTGATGGCGCCCTCCAGCTGGCGGACCTGCGACACTTGCGAGTCGACCTGCTGCTGTGCGATCGAGTCCTGCGTCAGCAGCGTCTGATAGCGCGCCAGATCCTGCCGGGCGCTGGCCAGCGCCGCCTGATCCTTGGCCAGTTGTCCCTGCGCCTGCTCCAGTTGCACCTGGAAGGGGCGCGGGTCGATTTCGGCCAACAGTTGCCCAGCCTTGACCTTTTCGCCCTCGGCGAAGTGCAGTTTCTGCAAAGTGCCCGAAACCTGTGATTTGACGGTCACGGTATTGAGCGCCGTGACGGTGCCCAGTCCGCTCAGGTAGACGGGCTGATCGCCGCGTACGACTGTTGCGGCCTGGACCGGTTGCGGTCCGCTCGTCGCGCCGGGACTTCCGGGACGACCGGCGACGTTCTGCGAAGAGGGGGAGGGTGAAACCGCATAACGGTAAAGCAGCCAACCTCCTCCAACGGCGACAACTGCGCCGAGAAGATAGGAAATGAATATTTTTGTTCGCGGCGGACGGGGTTCGCCGGGTTGCTGGTTTGCATTCATCGCAACGGTCATATCGATAACTGGTGATAAACATAATACCAGTCCTGCGCGTGTGGGATTCGGCTGGGCCGCCGTGGCGCGCCGGCGAAGCGTTACAAATTATTTCCACCGGTTTCCCGTGTCCGGATACGAAGTTGGCGCCGGCGATGCCTGCAGATCGGAGAAATGCCCGAATCCCGCCTGGCGAATGAAAGTAAAATACCTGCCTTTGTCTTTTTCCGTCAGCACCGCATGTCTTCAGCCTCATCCGCTGCCCTGTCGTCGCTCAACAGCGTTTTTGGTTACCACGCGTTTCGCGGCCGGCAGGCGGAGATCGTAGAGCACGTGATCGGCGGCGGCGATGCGCTGGTGCTGATGCCGACCGGCGGTGGCAAATCGCTGTGCTACCAGATTCCGGCGTTGGTCAGGCGCGCGCAGGGGCATGGCGTGGGCATCGTGGTATCGCCGTTGATCGCGCTGATGCAGGATCAGGTGGCGGCGTTGACCGAGGCTGGCGTCAAGGCGGCATATCTGAATTCGACGCAGAGCGGCGAAGAAGCCTGGCGGATTGAACGGGCGCTGCGCGACGGCGGACTCGATCTGTTGTACGTGGCCCCCGAGCGGCTGCTGACGCCGCGTTTCCTGGCGCAGCTTGAATCCGCCAGGATCAGCCTGTTCGCCATCGACGAAGCGCATTGCGTTTCGCAATGGGGGCACGATTTCCGCCCCGAATAC
>JAVBSG010000106.1:0-8672 GCA_031547245.1 Propionivibrio sp. | reverse complement strand
GTAGCTGCTGTACGAGGGAACTGCGATGGCCGCAATGATGCCGAGAATGACCACCACGATCATCAATTCGATGAGCGTAAACCCGCTTTGTCGTTTTCGGCTCATTTCTTTTGTTCTTTCTTCGCAGCGTCTCCCGAACTTTTTGTGGCGCCACTGTTAGCAGTATTTTGCTTGTCCACAGAACCAGCGTTTTTCTGGTCCGGCTTTGTTGGAGCGCTTGACTGAGATGTGCCTGACTGGGGCGATGGATTGGCTAAGGCAATGCTGTACGCGCTGCCAGGGACCAGAGTGACTGCCATAACAAAAGCAAGCAATGCGGTTTTCACGGTCGGTCTCATAGTGTAGTCTCCTAATTAGTGGACAATTTCTCGCCAGGACAAACGGCCAGAAGAGTTGCCGAGATTCAGATCTGTTGTCTTGGGACCGTTTGGCGTGTTGATAATGGTTTCATCCGTATTGTTTGATTTCTTGATGATGGCGGGGGTGTTGGCATCCGTGCCGAGATTCTTTCCACTGGCTGCCTGGTCGACACTGCCAAAGCGCAGCAAGTCGCTGCTGTTGAATGTGCCGTCTCCATTCACATCGAACGGCGAGTAGGGGAGGGGGGCTCCGGTTTTTGCATCAAAAATCATCATCCAGCCACCGGCGCCACTGCCGCAGTCGCTAGTGGTGCTGACTCCGGGAATCAGCGTCGTAAATATGATGGCGCCCTTGTAAAGCACAGGATTGCTGACCTGTCTTTCCCCATGATTGTTGGTGTTTCCTGTCTGCGAGTTGACCAGGTCGATATACCACCCGGTATTGGCGCTTGCTCCCGTCCATGTAGGTTTGTTGCTAGTGCCTAGGCGCCAGGATTCGCCATTGTTGGCTTGTTCGGACACTATCTGTTGTTTGAGCAAGTCGGTCCGGGAGCTGCCAAGGGCGACACCTTTGTCCCATAGGGCATAGAAAGTCTGCGTGACGGCTCCCGTCGCTATGTTGTCGCCGGTTTCAATGTATTTCCCGGTGCCAAAGTAGACAAAATAGCCGCCGGCAGGGTGCCGCCCGATTTCGGGCTGTTCGGTTATCGGCTGGGGAGTTGTGCCCATCTTGGCGGTGAATAGTGGCGCCGGATCGCTGAGGCTGCCATAAGCGATGCGCCATTGCGAGGGGGAGCTGTCTGAGACATCGAATTTCCACATGTTGCCTTGCAAGTCACCGGCGTAGATGTAGTCGACGATGTCGTCACCGTCGGCGTCAACAGCGGCTGGCGATGCAAGGCCATTGGGAGTCTTCCCAGAAGGACTGCTGGACATGCCTTTTTGGGTATCGAATTTCTTGATCAGTTGGCCCGTCTGGATGTCAACAATGTAAAGGACGGCGTTTCCCGTGGCACTGGAATTGCCATCGTCATTGGTGTTGTTGTAACCATTGCCGAAAATGGCGACCCATTTGCCGTTGTGCATTCTGACGACAGCCGGCTGGCTATAGGTGTAGCCCAGGTCGGCATCATCGCGGTCGGTAAATTCCCAGAGGACGAGGGAGGCGGCATTGGTTTCGCTGAAGTTGGCCGGATTGGTGATGTCCAGCGCGTAGATTCCCTGGCCGCCGCCGTTCAGCCCCGCCACCAGTACGGTATGCCATGCTGATCCGTACAACACGTCGGCCACTGTCGGCGATCCGTCGACATAGTAGCGATGAGCGTAGGCCTGGGTTGCAAGCAGGGGGAGGTTCGGGTAAACACTCGATGGCACGTAAGCCAGCACCTCTTCGCCGTCCGATGCACGGAAACCATGCAGCATTCCATCGTTGGCTCCTACGTACACCACAGGCGTACGGCTTGCCTTGGAGGACGCGAATGCCGAGTAAGAAGCTGAACTCTCAAGTGTGTCCGCATAACCGCCGGTAGGTTTGCCGACATAGACGGGCGAAGAGTTGACGATGTCGCCCAGTTTGCTGGAGCGTTCGCGATAATGCGTAAGGCCGGCCCCTTCGTTCGAAGCGTCGCCGCGCAGATAATTCAGCACGCCGGGGCTGCCAATGCTGGCGCTTTGGCTTGCGTCCATTTCGGTTGCCGCCGGCGTTCCAGGCGCAGCAGGCCATCTGAATGCGATGCCCTGTTTCAGGGTCGGCTTGTAACTGATGATTTTGCGGGAGGAATAATCCGGCAGCTTTGTCGCAGCGTCCCAGGTCCATGACAAGGGAACCTCGCCGGAAGCACTCAGTTTATAGGCATACAGGTGGCCGCTCCAGTCGGACGGGTTGAACGAGGGTTGATAGATGGCGCTGTCCGATCTCAAAGAACCCGAGTTGGTCGCAACCGACGCTGCAGCCCCCGAGGTCGCCATGATGTTCTCGAAAATGGTGGCCAGGGCGGCATTCAGCGTGGTCTGGTCGTTGGCCGAATAGGCGGTGCCGGTTCCCCCCGCAACGGCAATCGTATCGAGTTGCTCCGGATTGGTGCCGTAGGGAAGGGCAAAACCGACGATATACGTTTTTACACCGGCATTCTTCAGCGCCTTGGCGGCTTCGGCGGCAGCGGTAAGCGCAGTGGCGGAATTAGTGATCGTGGCTCCGTTCTTGTCGGTAGACGGGAGTCCGTCGGTGACCAGGACAACGAAATTTTTGCTGCATGATCCGCCTGGGAGGGGATAGCACGATGAAGTAATCCCCTCTGTAGAGTTTGTGTAAGAACCTCCAAAGTAATCCTTGGCCGTCAACAAGGTACCTTCAATAGGAGTCAGTCCGGCGTTCTGCAAAGGATAGGCAGGGTCTGTCGGTCTATTTAAGTCGAATTGGGACGTTCCCAGCTTGGTATTCAGTTTTGTTGCCTGGGCGGCGTTCAGATTGGCAATGGGGACGTGGAGATAGCCACGCCCAGGTGAAGTATCGGCAAACCATGTGCGGCTGACGTAGTTCCAAGTCATGAAGCGCCCGAATTCGTTGATATTTTGGGCATAATCACTATCAGTCGGAGTGAATGACGTGTAGAGGAAGTAATTACTCCAGCCATAGGGCGCAGCGGCAGCGGCTGAAACAGCCGGCGGTAACACATCTGACGTCCCTGTTTTTACGCTAAAGCAACCATAGTAGTCAGAACCACCGCTGGTATCCCAGAAGCCATCAGGATGCGACGCGATCGGCGCTGAATTGGATGTAAGTGAATAGCAGAAGGCGTCGCCTTGATTGACGTTCGAATAGAAAGGCAATGCTACGTTGTAATACAGGAAATTCCCTGGGCTTGTCGGATTCGGCGTGCGGAATTTTTTGTGATTCGGGTCGGCACGATTTCCCGTCCACGTAGGTTCATACTTGGCCGGATCGAAGCTCATGTCGTAGAGCGAATTGTGTACGAAATACGGTGTGTTCGCTTTCTGCAGATATGCCATCAGCCCCATGTTGACCTTGTCCGTGTAGGTTGCGACGATCGACTTCGCAACGCTCCGGGAGATTTCGGATTTGCTGCTCGGGTCGGCGCTGCCGACGGCGGCTCCGGCGGCGTTCTCATCCATACTGTTCGAGTTGTCGAGAATCAGGAGGACGTTGGGTTTGTCGCTCGCACCGACGGACAACGGAACCTGGCTCAATGCCAGCGGCACGGGAGTGATGGTCTGCGCCATGGCCGACGGCATGAAAGGCAATGGAAAGGCAAGCGAGGCTGCCGTGAACCAAAGGGTCAAACGACGCAAGGGGGTGGCGATTCGAATAGTCATGGCGTGCTTACTCCATTGAAATCAGGGCGTATACATGGTTTGAAGGGCTGCGCGTGCTATCGGGGCTCCACTGGCGTCTGCGCTGACGCCGAAGCCGCGTGCAGTAACACGGTATGCATATTGATTACCCGGGTCGTTGTATCCATTTTTTTGCTTCAGGCTATCCCCCGCTTTGCCGACGGCTTCGATGAAGTAGCGGGGCTGCTTTGATACTCTGTCAATCTGGCCGGGGCTTGGAGTTGTATAGGCTCCATAAGCAACACTCGTGCTGGAGTCTTCTCCTTTCATCCAGCCCGAATCTCCACTCGACTCCATGTCCATCCATATGGGAGATCCATCGGTCTGCGGCAGGCAAAGGCCATCGTTGCAGTCGGTGCTGAACCCAGTCGCTCCGACGATGCGTGTTCCCATCCAGATATCCTTTTCGCCATCACGCAACGCCGCCTCGGCGGCCTGAAAGGCCTGGTTCCAGTCGCGGCTGTTACCCGCAATCTTCTCTTCGGTGATGTTGCCGCGCATGACCGTCAGCGCAAGCATGGTGATCATGACGAGAAACACCAGGGCAATCACCAGTACGACGCCGCGTTGTGTTTCGCGTCTGCTTTCTGGGTTGGGATATCGGAATCTAGCGTTCATGCTCATCTCATTTTGTCCGGTTACGGATATTGATCACACTGGTATACGGGTGCCTGATCCGCCGGTCGGTCGCCGTGGTACTGGTCCCGTTGTATGAGTAGGTTTGGGGTTGGGACGACAGCGCGCCGGCACTGGGCGGGGTTGCCATCAGCAGGCTGATCTTCACGCTGACCACGTTGTCCCAGTTGCTCACATCGTCCGCTGCCACGTAGGCATTCGCGGAATTGTCGCCGTCGGTATCGACACCATATTCTATTTGCATGTTATCGACGCCGTTGAGCAACTCGCTGCAAAGGGGTTGCCCGTTGGTCTGACCGGTGATGGAGCAGGTCCAGAGGGCGTTACCTTGGCCCGCCGTTTCCGAGAGGCGGATATAGTAGGCATTGGCGTACATCCGCATAACGCTGGAGCCCGCTTTGAGCGTGTATCCGGTAGGCACCATCGAGCACGAGGCGCCGAGTAGCCCCGTGCAGTTGCCGGGAGAGGAGCCTCCGGCGCCGTGGCTGATTGTAGTGGCGTCGTTGCCAGGATTGGACGGGCCGCTCATCTGGAAAACCGATGTTTGCGAACAGTTGGTGGCGACCAGGATTTCACCCGGCTGGAGGCTGTGCTTCGCCGTTTGCATCGTTGTGTTGCCGAGGGTGTGGTTGATTACCGTCAGTTCGTTCTCGCTGGAGACGCCGAGCAGGCTGATCGCATCCGTTCCGGCAACGGCGCTGGGGAACCTTGTGTCCGATGAGGTCAGACTGTTGTATCCCATCACGGGTTTCTCGAAATCGAGCCACCACTTCGACGAACTGTTGTTGAGTACATTAGCTACTGTGCCGAGTTGGCCGCAGCCGTTGTAACCCGCCATACGGACATCGCGCGCAATCCGCTCCATGGCGAACCGGGCATTTTCCTGGAGCCGCGACATGGCATCCTGATGACTGAAGCTGCCTTTCGAGGCAACGTAGATGCTGCCTATGACGGCGCTGAGGAAAAGGCCGATGGTGATGGCAACCATCAATTCGATCAGTGAAAACCCTTTGTCTGTACGGCGCATCGGCTGAGCCTTTCTCATAGTTGTGTCCTCAGTTCGATACCTTTGTCATCGCCGTCGACTACCCCGTCTTTATTGGAGTCCCACTTGACGGAAATGACGAACTCGTCCCCGTCCCGCGTGATGGTGCCTCTGCCCATGGGGAGCAGGGTTTCGTTTTGCGTATTCCAGTAACAGGCGTCGTAAGCGGCAAGAATGTTTGCCGCGCAGCCGGCAGCGGGGCAGGCATTGCAGGTTTGATTCGCCGTATAGGAGATCGCGTTGTAGTTTCCGGCTCTGGCGCCTGCAGCGTTCGCCCTGATCCGGTCGCCCATGTCATACGCCTGCTGGGTTGCAACGGAGCGGACGTACGAAGCGTTGTTGAACCCCATGCCCTTGATCAGCAGGCCGGCAATCCCAAGCAATCCGAAGGACATGACGATAATCGTGATGAGGACTTCAAGTAGCGAAAACCCTGATGCCCGGCTTCTGGTGTGATAAGAAAATATGGTCATGGAACAGGCTCACTCAGGGGCAGGGTTGTGAGGTTTGTGTAAGCGGCCGGCCGGTGTTTGTAAGGGTGATCACACGCCCGAAGTTTCCGGTTCTGCTGTCGCATATCTTGAAAGATCCTTTGTTGGTACTTCCGGTGGTGACGGTGCCGGAGGCGCTGTATCTCACGAATCCCGTGTTGGCGAAATTTTCGGAGGTCATCGTCGTTCCGTTATTCTTCGCTTCGCTGAAGCGAATGATCGTGTCGCCACTGTCGACCACTCCTGCCGTACCGCCGTCGGCAAAAACCAGCCGGCCGCCCATCCAGTCGGTGCCGGCACAGGTTGCGCCATCCGAACTGATGCAGACCGTGACGTTTTGTCCACGCTTGCCCGCCTCACTTCTGGCAAGCGCCAGATCTGCGAGCAATTCGCTTGCGGCGGTAGCGATCCGGTTGTTCTTCATGAAAGTGGAGAACTCCGGGACGGCAATGCCAAGTAGAATGGCGACGATGACGATCGTCACCATCAGCTCAATCAGGGTAAAGCCTCGATAATGTTTCATAGATAGCCTCATGTTCCTGTAATAATCTTATTAGCTTCCTGAAACGATGTGTGAAAGAGGCGACGGGCGGTTGGATTTTCGATCTAAACGGTATATTTTTTCGTGTCAATCCCTTGAAAATACTGGATAGTGAGAAATAATTCACACTTGTGGCGCGTCTGCGCGAAGGGCGAACCGGCCAAGCTGCCGTATAATGACAAAAGAATAAATAGCCGACTGGCGATAGAGTGGAGAGGGGCGGGGTCAATGTGAATTGTTCTGATCCGTCCGGAAGAAGAGAAAGCCAAGCCGGCGTTGCCTCATCTCTTGGGGTTATTGAGTCAGTAGGCAAATACCGCGTGGTGACAAAACCGAAGCGCGGCGCGAACAAAGCGCGCGAACTCGAAACCGCATTGCCAGCGCAGCTACGGACGCAATGCTGTATGCAGGGCTTTGGTTGCGGTCCTGGCCGGTTATGTCGGCATTGGCCGGCATGCAAGGGAAGCGCGTCGGAACGGTTTGTGAAAGCTCATCCCGCCCGCCGCTTTTGGCTAGGAAAAAAGTCACTATCCGTCAGGTAGGTGTCAATCGGCAAACCCATCAACGACCACGCGGCTATACCTGGGGAGTCTGGCCGCAAGATACTCCATCTGATCCGCGAGAATCCGCCGTCCGGATAGGATGAAATGCTCGAATCGGCAGGGCGAGTAGGGAATGTACAACAGCGGCATCCGCGCTTCGTCCGGAGTGCGGCAGGCTTTGCGCAAATTACAGCATCGGCAGGCGGTGACCACGTTGGTCCAGGTATCCCTTCCTCCGCGAGCCTTGGGCAGAATATGGTCTCGGGTAAGGTTTCGGCGATCGAAATGCGTGCCGCAATAGGCGCAGATTTCCCGGTCGCGGCGGAACAGGAGCGTGTTGTCGTGCCCCAGGGGCAGCGGCTGCAAATGCCGGACCATGGCTTCGCTCCTGGCGAGCGCGATTACCGGCCGTACGGCCACGACGCTACGTTCTCCGGAGCGGCGAAATCCGCCGTGAAAAACCATCTCGGTTTCACCGACCTCCCACGCCACCTTGCCACCAGTAACATAGTAAATGGCTCGCTCGATATCGAGCCAGCGGAACGGATTTCCGGAAATGTCGAGAGCAAGAATCTGGGTCATGAGTACACCTGAATTCTTCCTTTGACAACTTGGGAACGGGTTTTCTCCATCGTTGGGGTAATCGGCTGGATTCGAACCGGTGATCTCGCGGGCCACAACCGTGTGCTCTGCCAGATGAGCTACGGCTACCTTAATTCGTTTGGTGGGAAAGGGCAGCCGGGATCGAATCGGCAGCCTGCGGATCGGAGTTCTCTGCTGAAGCCGGAGAGAGGTCGTCTGGCGGGTTTGCGCCATGATGGCGGAGTGGGGAATTCGGTTGGTATCCGAACTTGCCCGGCGGCTGGAACGGATAGGCATATCGATTTCCGTCGTCCAACCGGGGCGCCTCTCCGACGGCAAGGCGCAGCACTGGAATCAGAAAGTCATCGAAGGGCTGATGACGGTTTTCGACTGCGAGTTGCAGGAGCTGCTGCAACTCGCAGTGAAGCAAGCCAAACCAAGAATCATTGCCTCCACATACGAACTATTTTTACCGAGTTTTGAGTTTGATATATGGAAAAAACAATTGGTTATGTTGGTTTGGATCATGTCAGCACATCCGCCCATGAAAGGGCGGATGTATTTCGAACATGTTTAGCCGATGTTGTGCCTGAGACTTTGCGCGTCGCGCGGGTTACTGTTGATACAGCGGGAGCAGGTCAATATCGCGCAGCAGTTCGCTGGTCATGACTGGATCAAGGCTGGACAGAGGCAAGGGGTCGGCCCAGTTCCAGCGGCTATCCGAAGCGCTATGCACGGTGATTTCGGTAATCCTTTGCGATGGTTCGTAACTCAAGTCGCCGACGATCGTGCCAGGATCGAGGCTGGCGACGGCGCACATTCCTGCCCCCAGCGGCTTGATGAAATCCCCGACCCAGCCGGCATCCTGCGCTTGTCCGCGTTCCCAGCCGCGATTGATGAGGCCCATGACGCTGCCGGTGGCCACTGTTTTTTGGGCAAAGCGGACGATTTTGTCACCTTGCAGTTCGTCCTCCGTCAAGGTATGGATCTCCCTGCCCAGTTGGCGGAAAGGCTGGAGTATCTCGTAATCGGCGAGGATCTGGCCGAACGCGGCCTGGGCTGAGGCAGGCATGTTCAGGACGTGGGCGATGCCGACGCTGGCGTTTTCCGGCAGGGTGTAGAGCG
>JAVBSG010000219.1:0-9011 GCA_031547245.1 Propionivibrio sp. | reverse complement strand
CTGCGTAGATCATTGCCATGCCTGCATGGCGGAACGATAGCGTTCCATGTCTTCGTAAAGCTGTAGATAAATGGCGTACTTGGCGTCGTGGAACGCCTTGGTTTCCGTGTGCGCCCTGACGCTGTCTCCCGGGCGGACCATCGCGCCGGCAGCGTCCGGTAGGGAAGCGAAGGCGCCGCAAGCCACGGCGCCGAGCAGCGCGGCGCCCAGCGTGACGGCATCCTCTTCGCTGACCAGATGAATGTCGCAACCGGTGGCATCGGCGTTTTCGCGCAGCCAGTAGGGGTTCTTGGTGCCGCCGCCGCACATCACGATGCGGTGGATGTCATGCCCGGCGGCATTCATGCTCTCGATGATATGGCGCGTGCCGTAAGCCAGCGCCTGCAGCGTTGCCAGGTAAAGGCGCGCCAGCGCATCCTTGCCCTGCTCCAGCGTCAGGCCGATGATCGCGCCGCGCGCTGCCGGGTTGGCGCGCGGCGAGCGATTGCCATGATGGTCGGCAAGCACGTGCAGGTCGCGGGTCGGCCACTTTTCGCGTTTCTCCAGATCGGCCAGCCAGTCGTTGAGCACGGCGTAGATATTGCGGTTTTCCGCCTTGACCGTTGCCTCCAGCAGCGGCCAGGCATCGCTCTGGCGCAGCGTCCAGTCGAGCAGGGCGCCCGCCGCGCTTTGCCCGCCCTCGCTGAGCCAGTATCCGGGCAGCATGGCGCCGTAATACGGCCCCCAGACGCCCGGCACCATGACCGGCTCCGGGTTGACCGCCATATGGCAGGTCGATGTGCCGACGATGACCGCCAGGCTGCCCTTGGGGTCGGTGCTGACCAGCGCCAGGCCGCCGGCGTGCGCATCGATGATGCCCGTCGCCACGGTCACGCCGGTTGCCAGGCCCATATCCGCCGCCGCCTTGGCCGACAGTTTTCCGGCGTCCGAACCGAGCGGCAGAACCTTGGGCGGCACCTTGCCGAGAAGGTCCGTCAGGCCGACGTCGGCCAGCAGTGTCTCGCTGAATCGGTTCTCGTGCGCCAGATAGTTCCACTTGCAGGTCAGTGTGCAGACGCTGGCGATGTCGGTGTCGCAGAGCCGCCAGACGAGGTAGTCCGCGAGATCGAAAAAACGCCAGGTTCCGGCATAGCGCTCAGGGAAGCGCTGCTTGAGCCACAGCACCTTGGGCAGCTCCATCTCGATGCCGACTTCGCCGCCCACGTAGGCCAGCGCAGGATCTCTCGTCGCGTTGATGGCCGCGGCTTGCCCGCCGGCGCGATGGTCCATCCACATGATTATGTCATGATCGGGTTCGCCGTCCTCGGCAACCGAAACGGACGCGCCGTTCGCGCCGACGGCCACAAGCGAACAGGTGGCATCGACGCCGATGGATGCCACGCGTGACGGATCGACTTTCGCCGCCGCGACGGCTTCGCGCACGGCGGCGCAGGTTTGGGCCCAGATATCCGATGAAGACTGTTCGACGAATAGGGGCCGCGGATGAAACTGCTGGATAGGCCGCACGGCGAAGGCCAGGCGTTGGCCGTTGCCATCGAAAATCCCGGCGCGCACGCTCGCCGAACCGACGTCGATTCCCAGAAATACCCGATTGCCCATATCCACCCTCTTGTTATGCTAATTCGAGTTAGCAATATATCCAATACGAACGGGCAATACAAGAGACCGATAGTTCGACGGGGTCATCCGTGCCGCATGTCATACCGCTGGGTCGGGAGATGGGCAGGAACAAATCCGGGTTTCCCGCGTGTTCTGATTCTTTGATCTGGAGGCTAGCCTTTTACCGCGCCGGCGGTCAATCCGCTGATGACCTGGCGCGCCGAGAGGAAGGTAAAGGCGAGCGGCGGCACGGCGATCAGCGTGGCCAGCGCCATCAGTTTGCCCCACTCGACGCCGATGTCGGTGACGAAAAGCGAGGCGGCGACCGGCAGGGTCCGTGTCGACCGGTCGGTCAGAACGAGCGCCAGAATGAACTCGTTCCAGGCAATGCGGAAGGTGAAAATCGCGGCGGCAGCAAGGCCGGGGCGAATCAGGGGCAGCACGATGCGCAGGAAGATCTTCCACGGCCGGCAGCCGTCGATGGAAGCCGCCTCCTCAAGCTCGACCGGCACCTGCAGCACGAAGCCGTAGAGCAGCCAGATGGTGAAAGGCAGGTTGACGGCGACATAGAGCAGGATCAGCCCCATGAGCGAGTTCGTCAGTCTCCAGTCGCTCCAGATCATGAAAACCGGCACGGCGACCACGGCCAGCGGCACGGTACGCAACATCAGCGTGGTGTAGGCGATGGTCTTGCGCCCGGCGAAGGAAAAACGCGCAAGCCCATAGGCCGCCATGCAGCCGATGAGCAAGGTCAGCAGCGTCGAAACGATGCCGACGATGAGCGAGTTGACGAGGTAGCGGCCGAAGCTCGAATCGAAGATGACGTCACGGTAGTTCTCCATCGTCGGCACGAAGAAGAACGACAGGGTGGTCGTGAAAGTCTGCGCCTGCGTCTTGAATGAAGTCAGGATCATGACCAGGATCGGCCCGACGCACAGAACGGCCAGCAGGATCAGCGCCGTGTAGCGCAGGAGGAGCAGAGTGCGGTTATTCTTCATTCGTTACTTTTCGCTGTCGGCAAGCGGATTCGACATGCGCAGCGCCAGCCAGGTCAGAACCATGACCACGACGAGCAGCAGCACGGAGATGGCCGATGCCGCGCCGAGTTTCTGGCCGATGAAGGCCGTCTTGTAGATGTGCATCGACAGGACTTCGGTGGAGTCGCCGGGGCCGCCGAAGGTCAGCACATAGATCACTTCGAGCACGCGGAAAGCATCGATCAGCCGCATGACGAGTGTGATGGCCAACACGTGGGCGATCATCGGCAGCTTGACGCGGATGGTTGTCGTCCACCAGCGCGCGCCATCGATGCGCGCCGCTTCGAGCACGCTGGAATCGACGTTGGCCAGCCCGGCGATGACCATGATGAAGACGAAAGGCGTCCACTGCCAGATGTCCGAAATGATGATCGCGGCAAACGCCAGCGACTCGTCGGCCAGCCATCCCTTGGCGGCCACGCCGAAGACGGCCAGGACCGCATTGATCAGCCCGAATTGGGCATCGAAGAGGTAGCGCCAGGTCAGGCCGACGGCGATTGGGGCTACCATCATCGGCAAAATGAACATCGTGCGGAAGAACGACATGCCGCGGATGTTGCCTTCGAGCGCCAGCGCCAGCGCAATGCCCAGGAACATTTCGGCGGAAACGCTGATCGCCGCAAACTTGAGCGTGGTCCACAGGCTGCGCCACACGGCGCCGTCGGTGAAAACGATTTCGAACGATGTCCAGCCCGCCCATTTCGCGCTCGCCCACGGCGTGCCCATGCTCCAGTCGTAGAAACCGAGCCGCACCGCGGAAATGACCGGGTACAGGCAAGCGACGGCCATGATGGCGACGGCAGGCAGCAGGAAGAGCCAGGCCGTGCGCGTATTGGAGCGGGAATCGATTTTCATCGGAATCCGGATCTGGTAGTGATGTCGCAAAAAAACGGAAGGAAACGGCGCTCCGTCGGCATGACGGAGCGCCTGTACGGAAATTACGCTTTCAGGTACCCGCCGCGCTTCATGATGTCGTTTACCTTCGGCACGATGCCGTTCAATGCCTCTTCCGGCGACTTCTTGCCGGTCAGCGCTTCGGAGACAGCCACGCCCAGCGCCTGGATGTTGATCTCGTCCCATTCGGCGATGATCGGCCGCCAGTCGGGCTCGACGTACTTCAACTGCTCCTTGAGGATGGCAAACTCCGGGTACTGCTTCATGATGTCGAGATTGTTCAGCGTCGACATGCGGATGGCGTTGCCGCCGGCCTTGGTGACCTTGATGTCGGCGGCTTTCGAAGTGAGCCACTGAAGCATCAGGAAAGCCGCTTCCTTGTTCTTGGCGTTCTTCGGAATGCACAGGCCCAGACCGCCGGACTGCGAGGCGTAACGCACGCCTTTCGGATGCAGCGCGTAGTCGACCTTGCCGCCGATCTTCGATTTTGCCGGATCGTTCACCTGTCCCATGATCAGGATCGAATCCAGGTACATGACGGCCTGCCCCTGCAGGAAGGCATTGATCATCTCGCCCTGCCCGTAGCCGGGAATTCCCGCCGGGCCGGTGTCCGAAATCTCTTTCAGCAGTTTCAGCGCATCGATGCCCGGCTGCTTGGTGAACGCGCAGTTCCAGTTCTCATCGAATACCGAGCCGCCGAGCGGATTCAAGTGCAGCAGCCAAGCGTGGACGCACTGGTGGCCGGCCTGTCCGCGCGAGGTCAGGGCGCCGATGCCGCTCTTTTCCTTGAGCGGCGCGAGGATTTTCTGGAATTCGTCGTAAGTTTGCGGAACCTTGAACCCGTGCTGCTCGAAAATGTCCCGGCGATAGGCCAGCACCGAGGTCTCCGAACCGTAGGGCAGGCCGTACAGCTTGGCGCCCGGGCCCGGCAGGTAGCCTTTCGGACCGCCGACGAGGCCCTGCACTTCCAGATAGCCCTTGACGATGTCGCCCATGTCGTAGTTCGGGTCCGCCAGAGCGGCGTTCTTGAAATAGGGGCCGATTTCCTCGATGAGATTCTTCTTGACGTATTCGCCCTTCCACATGACGACGTAGCAGGCCAGGTCATAGTCGCCCTGCGGCTTGGCCATTTCGAGGAGCTGCTTGTCCTTGATGCGCGCCAGGGAGACCTTGTCGAGTTCCACCTTGATGCCCGTCTCGGCAGTGAAATCGGGCAAGATCTTGGTCATCGCATCGTAATGCGGGTGCGACGGCACGCTCAGCACCAGCGTCTGGCCGCGGTATTTGGCATAACGATCCTGGGCGAAGACGCCCTTGATCAGAGGAAACTGCGCGGCTGCAAGAATTCCGGCCACGCCACCTGCTTTCAACACATCGCGTCGTTTCATCGCCTACCTCCTTTGTCAGTTTTTCACTAATGAATCAAATTGATCCCCGTCTCGGCATCGAAAACATGCAGATGCGCCGGATCGACAGCTAATCCGATTTCTTTCCCGGCCAAAGCGCCTTGATCGCCATTGACGGACGAAGTCATCTGGTCGCTGGAGCCGTAGATTGTGCCGTTCAGCACGGTCTCGGTCCCCAGGTACTCGGCGACGGTGACCTGCATGCGCAATACCGGCTTCGTTCCGTTCGCCAGCGTCAATCCCTGCGGTCGGATTCCCAGCATCACGGTCTGTCCCGTCATGGCTTCAACCGGAGTCGGCAAGAGTATTTTGGCGCCGCCCGCGTGCATCTCGACCGCGTCGGGCGCAACGAGCGTTCCCTTGAACATGTTCATGACCGGCGAACCGATGAAGCCGGCGACAAAGAGATTATGCGGGTGGTTGAACACCTCGGTGGGCGTGCCGATCTGCTGGATGACGCCACGGTCCAGGATCACGATGCGGTCGGCCAGCGTCATGGCTTCCACCTGATCGTGGGTGACGTAAACGGTGGTCTTGCCCAGCCGCTTGTGCAGTAGCGCCAGTTCCACACGCATCTGGGCACGCAGTTTCGCGTCGAGGTTGGACAGCGGTTCGTCAAACAGGAATACGGAGGGCTCACGCACGATGGCGCGCCCCATCGCCACGCGTTGCCGTTGCCCGCCTGACAGCGCCTTGGGCTTGCGGTCGAGCAGCTTCTCGATCCCCAGGATGCGTGCCGCCTCGGCGACGCGCCGGGCGATTTCGTCTTTCGGGGTTTTGGTCAGCGTCAGCGCGAAACTCATATTCTCCGTCACCGACATGTGCGGATAGAGCGCGTAGTTCTGGAACACCATGGCGATGTCGCGCTCGTCGGGACGCGCCTCGGTGACGTCGCGCCCGCCGATCATGATCTGGCCGCCGCTGACCGTTTCCAGCCCGGCGATCATGCGCAGAATGGTCGACTTGCCGCATCCCGAAGCGCCGACGAGCACGATGAACTCGCCCGTCGCGGCGGTCAGATTGATTCCTTCAACGACCTTGACATCGCCAAACCGCTTGGTGACATTGATCAACTCGATACCTGCAGCCATTACCTCTCCCCTTGGCCGTCTCCAGACTCAGAATCTCGCATTTCCCGCCAGCAAACTGCAGCTTCATGACTTTTCTTGGCAGCCGGTCTTTGTTTTTGCGTTTCCGATCACCAATTCGATCATATTGAACTATTAAGCAATCAACTTGTCAATTACTTTAAAATAGAACAGTAGTAAATATAGTCCAAAAAAAACCAAAATTCATAGCTATTTCTTGGCGGAAGGAAAAATTCCGCGAAAATCTCCAGAAATTCAAAACTTATCCAGCCTTCAGCGCATACGGCTGCGAATCGATCACTTTGCACCTTTCTTTACATTCGCACACGGCATCACTAAACTGCCTTCACCTGAAGAAAGGATATGATGAAGAACCCGATTGGCATCTACGAAAAAGCCCTGCCGAAGGATATGAGCTGGGCGGAACGGTTCATGGCGGCTCGCCAGGCCGGCTACGATTTTCTGGAAATCTCGGTGGACGAAACGCCGGAACGCATGGCGCGCCTGGACTGGAGCATGGAGGAGCGGCTGGATTTTTTCCGTGCCTCTCGCGAGTGCGGCATTCCAGTGCCGACCATGTGCCTCTCCGGGCATCGGAAAATACCGTTCGGCAGCGCGGACCCGGTTATCCGGGCGCAGGCTGCCGAATTCATGGAAAAAGCGATCCGCTTTGCCAGCGACACGGGCATCCGCGTCATCCAGCTGGCCGGCTACGATGTATATTACGAACCGACGACCCACGAATCGCGGGAACGCTACTACGAGGGCATGGAGCGGGCGCTCGAGGTTGCCGCACGCTATCAGGTCACGCTGGCGCTGGAGATCATGGACACCACGTTCCAGAACTCCATCTCCAAGTATCTGGTGCTCAAGGAGCGGCTACCCTCGCCGTGGTTCCTCGTCTACCCCGACCTCGGCAACCTGACGGCCTGGGGCAACGATGTGGAGCGGGAACTGCGGCTCGGCATCCACCACATCGTCGGCATTCACGTCAAGGAAACAAAGCCGGTGGCGCCAGGGTATCCGGGCGCATTCCGCGACATTCCGTTCGGCGAGGGGACCGTAGACTTCGTCCATTGTTTCAAGACCCTGCACGATCTGGGCTACGCCGGCCCTTTCCTGATCGAAATGTGGACCGAGAAATCGGCCGATCCGTTGCGGGAAATCGCATTGGCTCGTCAGTGGGTCGGCGAGCGCTTACGCCAAGGAGGTTATGTCTGATGCTGGAAAAACTGAAATCCGAAGTCCTCGAAGCCAACCTCGAGTTGCCCAAGCTGGGGTTGGTGGACTTCACCTGGGGCAATGTCAGTGGCAGGGACGCCGAAAGCGGCGCGATCGTCATCAAGCCCAGCGGCGTTCCCTATGAAACCATGAAAGCCGGCGACATGGTCGTGGTCGATGCTGAGGGACGCGTCATCGAAGGGGGGCTGAAGCCTTCCTCGGACTTGGCGACCCACGTCGAACTGTACCGGAATTTTCCCTCCATCGGCGGCATCGTGCACACCCATTCCACCTGGGCAACCGTATGGGCGCAGGCCTGCCGGGGCATCCCCGCGCTCGGTACGACCCACGCCGACTACTTCTTCGGCGAAATCCCCTGCACGCGCATCCTGGACGAAAAGCAGACCGCAGACCGTTACGAGGCGGATACCGGCCTCGCCATCGTCGAGCGTTTCCGCGAGGGAAACATCGATCCCAAGAATATGCCGGTGGTGCTGGTGGCCAATCACGGGCCGTTCAGCTGGGGAAAGGATGCGCACGACGCCGTACACAACGCGGCAGTGCTGGAACTGGTGGCGCGCATGGCCATGCTCAGCCTACAGATCGACAGGAATCTGCCGGCCATGCCGCAGCATTTGCTGGAGAAGCATTTTTTCCGCAAACACGGTCCGGGAGCCTATTACGGACAAAGCTAGGCTATAAATGTAAATAGAGGTGGCTAACTGCCATCCATACGGGAGAAAGTCATGGAAAAAGAAGAAGTGCTGGTTTTTTCGAAATATTCGGAAAGCGCAATGGCGTTGTTCGAGCAACGATTCAAGCTTCATGTCCTGGCCGATGCAGCGGATCAGCGGGCGCTGCTGACGAGCCTGGGGCCGCGGATCCGGGCGTTGGCCACTAACGGCGAATCCGGAGCCAGCGCCGAGCTGATGGATGCCTTGCCCAATCTGGAAGTCATCGTTTGCAACGGCGTCGGCGTGGACGCCGTTGACCTCGCGCACGCGGCGAAACGCGGAATACGCGTCACCAACACTCCCGGCGTGTTGACGGAAGATGTCGCCGATATGGGAATGGGGCTGTTGCTGGCGACCGTGCGGCAGATTCCGCAGTGCGACGCCTACGTTCGCTCCGGGAAATGGGGGCACACGCCGCTGCCGTTGACGGCCAGGGTGTTCGGCAAAAAGATCGGCATCCTGGGCATGGGGCGGGTCGGCAGGGCGTTCGCCCATCGCGCTGCAGCGTTCGATTTGACGATCTCCTACCATGACCGCATCTGCTTTGACGATCTTGGCTACACGTATTACGACAACGTCGTCGATCTTGCGCGCGACTCCGACTTCCTCGTGATCTGCGCCTCGGCCAACAGCGAAAACAAGGCCTCGATCGGCGGCGCCGTGCTGGATGCGTTGGGCAAGGACGGTTTCCTGATCAATATCGCGCGCGGCAGCATCGTCAACGAACCGGTCCTGGTCGAATACCTGCAGGAGAAGCGCATCGCCGGTGCCGGCATCGACGTGTTCTGGAATGAACCGGCCATCGATCCGCGTTTCTGGAAACTGGACAACGTCGTGCTGCAAGCGCACCGCGCCAGTGCCACGACCGAAACGCGCGCCGCCATGGCGCAACTGGCGTTCGACAACCTGTCGGCGTTTTTCGACGGCAAACCGCTGCTCACCGAATACAAGGCGATGCAGTAGCGGGATGGCGCGTCCCGCCATTTGAGACGATAGAGGCCTGCCGTCCGAATGCGGACGGCAGGCCTTCAG
>JAVBSG010000061.1:0-35612 GCA_031547245.1 Propionivibrio sp. | reverse complement strand
CAACGCCGTGTCCGGCGCGTAGGGCTCGGCCGGATCGCCGTTGGGAATGGTGTGTCCCCACCCAAGCCATGTGGCGTGCTTGTGGGGAAGCCTTGCCAGAGCCTTGAGGAGACGAACCGGCCAGCACCAGTTCTCATCGTTACATTTCGAAATCGCGGAATACGAGCGCTGCCGCCAAGGCCATAAACGTGGCGACCATCCCAGGTGGAGTATTCACGGCTCACGCCATAACCAATCTCCGGCAGTACCCGATGGGAATAATCCTGTTTGGCGCTCACAATTTCGGAGAGAGACGGCTCGTAAACTGCCTGCATAGGTTGGATTCCGGAGGGCGTTGACAAGAAAATTGAATCGGTTCAATATAAGGCCATGCGGATATCTGCCATTTTACGGACGACGGGAAAAACAATGGGGGCTGCCATGCAACGTGAATCGATGGAATACGATGTGCTGATTGTCGGCGGAGGCCCCGCGGGCCTTTCGGCGGCAATCCGCTTGAAACAGCTGGCCGCCGAGAAAGGGGCTGATGTCAGCATCTGCCTGTTGGAGAAGGCAGCGGAAATCGGCGGGCATATTCTCTCGGGAACGGTGCTCGATCCACGGTCGCTGACCGAGCTGTTTCCGAACTGGAAGGAGCTGGGCGCGCCGCTGGATGTAGCGGTTGCCGAGGACCGCTTCCTGATGCTCTCGCAGAAGGGGCATTTGCGCGTTCCCAACTGGTCGCTGCCCGGCTGCTTCCATAACGAGGGCAACTACATCATCAGCCTGGCCAACCTCTGCCGCTGGCTCGGCCGGCAGGCCGAGGCGATGGGCGTCGAAATCTATCCGGGGTTTGCCGGAACGGAACTGCTGTACAACGACGACGGTTCGGTGAAAGGCGTCGCCACTGGCGACATGGGTGTTCTGAAGGACGGCAGCCACGGCCATGCCTATCAGCCGGGAATGGAACTGCACGCCAAGTACACGTTGTTCGCCGAGGGCTGCCGCGGCCAGCTCGGCAGAGAGCTGGAGGAGATGTTCCGCCTGCGCGAGGGCCGCGATCCGCAGACCTATGGCGTCGGCGTCAAGGAGCTTTGGGAAATCGCGCCCGAAAAGCACAAACCGGGACTGGTCATCCATACCGGCGGCTGGCCAGTGGATGCGCACACCTATGGCGGCGGATTCATGTACCACATGGACAACAATCAGGTTTCCGTCGGTTTTGTGACCGGCCTCGGTTACAGCAATCCCTATCTTTCGCCGTTCCAGGAATTCCAGCGCCTGAAAACCCATCCGGCGCTGCGGGACTTCTTCACCGGCGGCAAGCGGATCGCCTACGGCGCGCGCGCGCTGGTAGCGGGCGGGGTGCAGTCCTTGCCCGAGCTGGTTTTTCCGGGCGGGGCGCTGATCGGCGACGATGCGGGCTTCCTCAACGCCGCTCGCATCAAGGGCGCGCATTGCGCGATCAAGACTGGCTCGATGGCCGCCGAAGCCTGTTTCGAAGCGGTTGCCGCCGGCCGCAGCAGCGACCTGTTGTCGACCTACCCCGAGGCATATGGCAAGAGCTGGCTGTTCGAGGAACTCCACAGGGCCAGGAATTTCAAGCCCTGGATGGCCAAGGGGCTGCAACTGGGCAGCCTGATGTTCGGCATCGACCAGGTCGTGCTGCGCGGCAAGGCGCCCTGGACGCTCCACCACCAGGCGCCTGACCACGCCAAGCTGAAGAAGGCGAGCGAATGCCAGCCCATCGACTATCCGAGCCCAGATGGCGTACTGACGTTCGACATCCTGTCTTCGGTGTATTTGTCCAATACCAGCCACGAAGAGGATCAGCCTTGCCACCTGAAGCTCAAGGACGCTTCGGTGCCGATCAACGTCAATCTCGCGCTTTATGACGCGCCCGAGCAGCGGTATTGCCCAGCTGGCGTCTACGAGATCGTCCGGGACGGGCAGGACAACGCGCCGCGCCTGCAGATCAACGCCTCGAACTGCGTGCACTGCAAGACCTGCGATATCAAGGACCCAACACAGAATATCGTCTGGGTAGCTCCGCAGGGCGGCGAAGGGCCCAATTATCCGAACATGTAGCGTTTTTGGGGAGAGACCGGCGCTTTAAGGCGTGTTCCCAGTAAGCGACGCTGTTCCGCCGGTTACTGCGAACGCCTTAGAGGCTACGGTTTTCCCCCGCCTGTGCCGAACGTTACCCTGGCACTCAGGCCGCCGGATTCGGCGTCGAGCAGTTCCACCGTCGCTTTGTGCCGGCCGGCGATCGTCTTGACGATGGCAAGCCCTAAGCCGCTGCCGGTTTCATGCGCGCTCTCGCGGGCCATCTCGCCGTCGCGGCGGTAGAAACGGTCGAATACCCGTTCCCGCTCTTCGGGTGGAATCCCCGGCCCCGTGTCGGTCACCTCCAGCCAGGCGCGGCCTTCCGCGATGCCGCAGGAGACGTCGACCCGGCCGCCCTGCGGCGTATAGTGCAGGGCGTTACCCACGAGGTTGGCGAGCAAGATCTTCAGCGCGCCGGCATCGCCGTTGACGATGGCGTTTTCGTCCGCCTGCGCCACGCCCAGATCGATGTTCCGCGCGGCGGCGAGGCCGGCGTGCCCGGCCACTGACTCGCGCGCGAGCGCGACCAGGGACACCTCGGACAGTACCGCGTCGATGGCGCCGGGTTCCTGGCGGGCGAGGGTCAGCATCTGCTGGACCGTGTGCGTCGCCCGGTGCAGCCCGCCCTTGAGTTCTTCGAGCGCGGCGGCCCGCTCCGCTTCCGACGGCGCACGTTCGAGCAGCTGCATTTGCAGCTGCAGGGCCGTCAGCGGCGTGCGCAGCTCGTGCGCGGCATCGGCGACGAAGGCGCGTTGTGCATCGAGCGAGGCTTTGAGCCTGCTGAGCAGATCGTTCAGCGAGTTGACGAGCGGCTGGACTTCCTCGGGCACGTCGTTCGTCGCCAGCGCGTCGAGCGAATCCGGCGTGCGTGCTTGGACCGACTGAGCCAGCTGGCCGAGCGGCCGCAGGCCGCGACCGACCAGCCACCAGATGAGCGCTCCGAGCACCGGCAGCAGGATCAGGAAGGGCGTCAGCGTCCGCCAGGCCGAATGGGCCGCCAGTCGGTCGCGCACGCGCATCGGCTGGGCCACGGCGATCGTCTGGCCATGGTACTGGATGGCGTAGAGCCGCCAGGCGCCTTCGTCGGTCTTGGTCGTCGAATAGCCCAGGCGGGTCAGTTCAGGCAGCGTGTCGTGCGGGCGCGAGAAAAACACCGTCAATCCCGTCTGGTCCCAGACGCGGATCACGTAGTCAAGCCGGGCATCTCCGGCCAGCGCCTCGGCGGAACCGTGGAAACGCTGGTCGCGCAGCGACAGGGCGATCTGCTCCAGGTGGTAGTCGAAAAGCATGTCGGCTTCGTCGCGTGCGGCAAGGTAGGTAGCCCAGCCGCCCAGCAGCATGGCGGCGCACAGGGCGCCGCAGAGCGCCAGCAGGAGGTGGCGGCGCAGGGATTTCATGAGACGGCAGGCACCACGTAGCCTACGCCGCGGACGTTGCGGATGGTTTCCGCCCCCAGCTTGCGGCGCAGGGAATGGATGTAGACCTCGACGGCGTTGCTCTCGATTTCCTCGCCCCAGCCGTAAAGGCTCTCCTCGATCTGGGCGCGCGAGAGCGGCATGCCCGGCTGCTTCATCAGCGCGTGCAGCAGCGAAAACTCCCGTTTCGATAGCGCTACCGGCTGGCCGTTCTGCGTCACGGCGCGCATCGCCGGATCGAGCGTGAGCGCGCCGATTTCGATGACCGGCGCGGCGCGGCCGCCTTGCCGGCGCAGGAGCGCCCGCACGCGCGCGGACAGTTCGTCCAGGTCGAAGGGCTTCACGAGATAGTCGTCGGCGCCGGCATCGAGGCCCTTGACCCGGTCGGATACCGAATCGCGCGCGGTGATGATCAGCACCGGCGCGGCAATTCCCTTCCGGCGCAGCCCGGCCAGCAATTCCAGGCCGCTCTTGCGAGGCAGGCCGAGATCGAGCAGCAGCAGTTCATAAACGCTGTTGGCGACGGCCAGTTCGGCAGCGCTTCCGTCGCGCACCCAATCGACCGTATAGCCTTCCTGCTTCAGGCCTCGCTGGACGCTGGCACCGATCATCGGATCGTCTTCGATAAGCAGCAGTCGCACCGTCACCTCCGTGTCTTGCATGTGAGAACTGTGCCTAAAGGCGCCGGCGGCTGTCACCGGCCGTGCGGGCGCCTCTATGCGAATAACCAGTTTACCAGCCCGCCGACGAAAATGAGATGCACGAACAGGCCGGCGCCGAGCAGCAGCGGTTTGATACCCGCTTGGCCCATGCGTGCGAGGTTGGTGTCTACGCCCAGTGAGGCCATGGCGGCGGTCAGCAGCAGCACGCCGATGAGGCGCAATGCTTCGACCAGCGGGGGTGGCAGGATATTCAGCGAATTGACGCCGGCCAGGGCCACGAAGCAGACGGCGAACCAGGGAATGGGCAGCTTGCGCCGTTTGCCCGATTCGTCGCGGTCGCCCAGCATCAGGCCGACGGCGAGGAGAAAGGGCACCAGCAGCATGACGCGGATCATCTTGACGATCACCGCGCTGCCGGCGACATCCTTGCCGAGCGAACTGCCGATCGCCACGACCTGCGCCACTTCGTGGACGGTGGAGCCGACATAGATGCCGAAGTCGAACAAGCCGCCGCCGATCACGGCATAGATCATCGGGTAAAGCAGCATGGCCAGGGTGCCGAAGAGAACGACCGTTGCCACTGCCACGGCGCTTTTTTCCGCCACCGACTCCTGGTCCATATGCAGCATCGGCACCGTAGCCACCACCGCTGCCGCGCCGCAGATGGCGCTGCCGGCGGAGGCGAGCAGCGTGGTTTCGCGGTCCATGCCGAGCAGGCGGCGCCCCAGGAAGAGGCCGACCAGCACCGTCGACACCACCATGACGATGTCGATCAGAACGCCTTTGCTGCCGACCTGGAGGATTTGCTGCACGCTCAAGTTGAAGCCGTAGAGCGCGACGCCTGTGCGCAGGAAGCGGCGCTGCACGAACAGCATGCCGGGACGGCGCCTGCCGCGCCCGAGGTTCGGGGAAACGTTGCCCAGCACGACGCCGATCAGGATGGCGAGAGTCAGCGAACTGACGCCGTAGCGGCTCAACGCGGGCCATTGCGCCAGGCCGAAAGCCACCGCCGCGATGGCGGAGACAAGCAGGATGCCGGACCAGATGTTTTCTTTTTTTGACGTGCCGGAAACTGACATATTCACTTCGGAAATAAAAATATCGCGGACGATAATCGCAGTCGATATAATCTGTAAAACAGATTATTTAAATAATTTTAATCGTTTTTATAGATGAAAATTACGCTGCGCCAGCTGGAGATTTTTTCCGCCATCGCCAACCACCGGCACGTCACCCGTGCCGCGTTGGCCATCGCCATGACGCAATCGGCGGCCAGCACGGCGCTGGCCGAGCTGGAGCAGCAGCTGGGGGTAGCGCTGTTCGACCGCGTCGGCCGGCAGCTGCTGCTCAATGAAGCCGGCCGGCAGTTGCTGCCCAAGGCGCTCGACGTGCTGGAGCGCATCCGCGAAATCGAGATGGCGCTGAAAAGCGGCGAATTCGCCTTCGATCTGCATCTCGGCGCCAGCCTGACCATCGGCAACCATCTGCTGCCGGCCCTGCTGGCCGGGCTGTCGGAAAAGCATCCGCAGGGAAGGGTCCGGCTGTCGCTGAAAAATACCGAGCAGGTCATCGCTGATCTGGTGAGCTACCGCATCGACATGGGGTTCATCGAAGGGCCGGCGCAGGACGAACGGCTGCGGCGCTTCGTCTGGCACCAGGACCGTCTCAGCGTATTCGTCCATCCGGCGCACCCGCTGGCGGGCAGGACCGCCGGGCGCGAGGATCTGCGCACCATCCCGTGGGTCCTGCGGGAGAAGGGGTCGGGTACGCGCGAAATATTCGAACGCGCGCTGGCCGGCGCCTCGCTGCCCTGCCGTACCGTTCTCGAGCTGGAGCAGCCCGAGGCCATACGCCAATGCGTGCGCAATGGACTCGGCATGGGATGCCTCTCGATCCTGGAGCTGCGCGACGCGTTTCATTCCGGTTGGTTGACGCCTGTCGAGACGCCGTTTCTCGATCTTTCACGGCAGTTCCAGATCGTTTTGCACCGCGACAAGCATCTCAGCCCAGGGCTGCGGGCGATTCTTGCGCTGTGCGGGATAGGGGAGAGGGACGGGTAAATCCCCTCGGCGACAATTCGCTATAGGGATTCTTCGGGAATCGGCCGGCCGGTCAGGAAGCCCTGAATCAGCTCGAATCCCATGTCGATGCAGAGCTTCGCGTCTTCCTCGTCCTCGATGCCTTCGGCCAAGGGCACCGAACCGGTGGCGACCACCATCTGCACAAGATCGCGGACGACTTTCTGCTTGCGCTCGCTGGCCTTGTGCAGGCCGCGCACCAGCGCCATGTCGAATTTCACGAAATGCGCGGGGCTGTCGGCCAGTTCCAGCAGGCGCGCCTGGCCGGCGCCGAAATCGTCGTAGGCAAAACGTATTCCCAACCGCGCCAGGTCGTTGGCAAGCTTTCGCAGGCGCTCGATGTCGGTGACCGCCGATTCGTGGATCTCCACGACGATATTGACCCCGGGCAAGGAGCGCCGGATGCTTTCCAGCGAAGACAGGAAGGTGTCGCTGAAGGTTTCTTTCGGGTGCGCATTGATGAACAACGCGCGGCCGTCCAGACGGTGCGCTATTCTATTGACGCCGAAATCCCGCAAAGCGGCGCTCAGGTCGACTTCCCGGCCCAGCGCCTGTGCCAGCTCAAAGAGTTCGATCGGGGAATGCGGCAGCATCGGGTGATTGGCCCGTCCGAGAATTTCGTAGGCGACGATTTTCCGCGTTTTGGCATCGACTATCGGCTGCGCGGCCATGGACAACCCGCGGCCCATGATCAGCTCTTCGAATTCGGCTTCGTTTGTCGCAAAGCGTTCAGTGAGCGGCGTACCCGCGGAAATCACCATCGTGCTCATTTCGTCGAACGACTGGTCGGCGTTCTGTTCTACGTTGCGCGTAAGCAGCTTGAACTCGGCGCCGGCAAAATGGATGATGTCGTTCTCGCGCAGCAGGCAATAGCCATCGATGCGGCGGCGATTGACATAGGTCCCGTTGGTGCTGTTCTCATCGATCAGACGCATCTGGCCGCTGATATCGCGCGTCAGCACGGCATGAAAACGGCTCAATCCCAGGTTCGCTATGATCAGGTCGTTCTCTCGCCCACGCCCGATCCGGCAGGGAAGCCGGGTAATGGCGAAGTCTACGAGAGAGCCGTCCGAACCGTAGGACTGCAGGAACCACTGCGTTTTCAAAATAGCGCTCCAAATGTTGCATTCACTGATTATAGTGAACAAACAAGTCGAAAGAAGCCAATTTTTTCTCTTCGCTTACTAACTCGTTTGCCACTGCTTATCAGTACGTCAAATTACCGAAAAACTTTATGGGTAAAAACTCTGCGGAGATTCTCCCATGACACCCGGCTTGTCAAGTCAACTACGCAGTTAATTGCATCTATTTGGGAAGTATTCACAAACGGATTTCTGAATGGTTCGGCAGACAAACGGCATTTTTTCCGCTGCGGGTAGAACGAAAAAATAACGGGATGAACCTCCATCCCGTTATTCGCGTGAAGCGAGAAGCAACGCAGGCGTTGCTCAGCTCAAGCCGTGTTTCGCCTTGCTCTCCTGTTCCTGAACCTTGAACAGGTTGAAACGCGGCAGGAACTTGTCCCAGTCGATGAGATGGCCGTCGATTTCCGGACCGTCGATGCAGGCGTGCTTGCGCACCAGCTTGCCGTTGACATTGACCGGCACCATACAGGCGCCGCACATGCCGGTGGCGTCCACCATGATCGAGTTCAGGCTGGCGACCGTCTTCACGTCATAAGGACGGGTCAGGTCACTGACCGCGCGCATCATCAGCGGCGGGCCGATGGTGACGACTTCGGCGATCTCGCGGCCCTTGCTCTTCTTGCCGTCCTTGAGCATCGCTTCGAGCGGCGTGGTGACGAAGCCCTTGATGCCGAAGCTGCCGTCGTTGCTGGTATAGATCACGTCCAACAGGTCGGGGAACTCGGTTTTGAGCTTGGCGACGCGTTCGTCCTCGCGGGTCCAGAACAGCAGGCCGGAATTGCGGAAGCCGGCGATCAGCGTCACATGGTTGCCCAGCTTCAGATGCGCGCGCATGATCGGGTAAACCGGCGGCAGCCCCAGTCCGCCGGCGGTGAACACCACGGTCTTCTTGCCCTCGTAGCGGTGCAGTTCGCTGGGCAGGCCGAGCGGGCCGGCGATGCCGGTGAATGCCTCGCCGACTTTCATCTTGTTGATTTCGATGCTGCTGGTGCCCATGGCCTGCACGACGAGGCAGATCGTTCCGGCCTTTTCGTCCCAGTCGGCCAGCGTGAGCGGGATCAGCTCGCCCTTTTCCCACGGCAGGACGCGGACGAACTGCCCGGCGCGCGCGGCTTTGGCGATCATCGGCGAATGCACGATGAACTCGACGATGCCTTCGGCGAGTTCGATCTTGTCGACGATGGTCTGCGGTTCCGCGCCCAGGCGCGAGTAATGTTCGGCGTTGGCGACCATGCGGCGGATCTCGTCGGGGGCAACGTCGATCTCGCCGACGATTTCCCGCGCCGCCGCCTGGCCGTCGCCCGCCGCGTTGATGGCCGTGGAGCCGCCACGCGAGGCGTCGCCGCCCGAGAAGACGCCCGCGATAGAGGTTTCCTGCGATCCCTTGTTAAGGTCGATGGTGCCCCACTTGGTGGTGCGCAGGTCCGGCTCGGCGTCCTTGATGATGGGGTTCGGCGTGTTGCCGAGCGCCATGATCGCCAGATCGACCGTCATTCTTTCCTTCTTGCCGGTGACGACCGGGCTGCGGCGGCCCGAGGCGTCGGGTTCGCCCAGCTCGATGACGTCAAGGATGCTCTCCTTGATGAAGTGCGTTTTGTCGTCGCCGACGAATTCGCAGGGCGAGCGCAGCACCTTGAGCGCGATGCCTTCCTCCAGGGCGTGGTGCAGTTCCTCGACGCGCGCCGGCATTTCGCTGCGCGTGCGGCGGTAGACGATGGTGACGTTGCCGCCCAGGCGGCGCGCGGTGCGCGCGGCGTCCATCGCGGTGTTGCCGCCGCCGATGACGATCACCTCCTTGTCCTTGACGAAGGGCAGCGGCGTCTCGTAGTCCCCGCTCGCGCCCTGCATCAGGTTGACGCGGGTGAGGAATTCGTTGGCCGACATGACGTTGAGCAGATGCTCGCCCGGCACGTTCATGAAGCGCGGCAGGCCGGCGCCGGAACCGACGAAGATCTTCCAGAAACCGGCGTTTTTCAGGTCCTGCAGCGTCGCCGTCTTGCCGACCACGAAATTCCTGACGAACTTGCCGCCCAGCAGTTCGATTTTTTCCACCACGTCGTCGATCAGCTCGTTCGGCAGGCGGAACTCGGGAATGCCGTAGCGCAGCACGCCGCCCAGCGCGTGGAAAGCCTCGAACACCGTGACCGGGTAGCCTTCGACGGCCAGCAGGTAGGCGTTGATGAGGCCCGACGGGCCGGAGCCGACCACAGCGATCGGCGGTTTTTCAGCAGCTTTCCACGGACTGGCGAAGTCGGCGAAGCGCGTCTTGGCGTTGTCGGGATCGACCAGCTTGGCGCGTTGCGGCAGATACCATTCGATCTGGCCGATTTCGATCGGCTGCTTGTTGTGCGTGCACACGCCCTGGCATTGCAGTTCCTGCGGGCAGACGCGGCCGGTGACGTTGGGCAGCGGGTTGCAGGTTTCGATCAGCTCCATCGCCTCGCGGAAGCGGCCCGTGCCCAGCAGCCGGATCATCTGCGGGATGTGGATCTTGACCGGGCAGCCGCCCTTGCGTCCCTCGAAACCTTCCTCGCAGGCGCCGAGTTCGCATGGGGCGTCCTCGCATTGCTTGTCGCGCAACGCTTCGAGCCAGACCAGAAGCTCGACCTCGCGCGCGCTGTAACCGAGGTTCATGTAGCCGAGGTAGCCCTGATTGACCAGGCCGAAATCGACGGAACGTTCCTCGGGAGAGCGGATGTAGGGTGGGATGAAGTTTTCCGCCGGCCAGTTTTCCGATAGCCCCTTGAACATCGGGTAGCGGTCGGAAAGGTGCAGGTCCAGCGCGCGGACGAACTTGCGCTTCAAGCGTAGCGTCACGTCCCAGATGAAGCGCATCAGCACCTTGCTGGTGTCGTCGTCGCGCAGCAGCAGGTCCCAGAAAAGGCGAATGAACTCGGGACTCAGCTCGTCCTCGCGGAATTCCGCCACGACGGCGCTCATGCCATCGGTGATGAACATGTCGCGGAAGGCCTTGGGATCGCTCAGCAGCCGGCGGCGCAACAGGTCCATCTGGCGGTTGAAGGTGCCGACGGCGGACGTCTGCTCCAGCGCCTCGACCTGCGAGCGCGTGCTTTCCAGCGTATTGCTGGCGCTTACGTAGCGCTGCAGGTCCTCGCGGTTGAAAGAAGTCGTTCCGGTGCTCATCGTATGATCTCCGCGTCGCAGTTGGCCGATACCCGCTTGATCCGGGACTTCAGCTCGGGTGTGACGGCCACGCGCCCCAGAACGCCCGGAATCAGCTGCGCGACTTCACGGCTCTCGCCGTTGAAGACGACGCGCGTTTTTTCGAAAAGCTCCGGAACGTCCTGGTAGCAGGTCTTGCAGTTGGTGCACTTTTCCTGGTCCTCGGGGGCCAGCGTTACCGGCGCCTCGGCCACCGCGGCGCTGCTCGCGGCGGATGCCGGAGCAGCGGCCGACGCGCCGCCGACGGGCATGATCGGGATCACCGTGCCGTTGCCGGGCACCTTGCTGGCGGCAGCCAGGTCCGCCATGGCGCGGGCGAAGGCATCCAGCGCGCTGTCGTGCTGCGTCACCGATTCGCGGTACTGCGTCTGCAGTGCATCCAGGCTGGCGCGATGGCTGGTATCCATCCGCGTGACGTGGAAGCCGGCCAGATGCTGAAGCATCTGCCAGTTGCGGCGGCGATCCTCGACGAGTTCGACGATGCTGTCGGAAACCAGCAGGCGGATAAGTTTTCCGTCCGCGCCGACCGAATGGACGAACGGCGTCTTGCCCTGCCGCACTTCGGGAGCGAGATCGACATACTCGTCGATCCGCACCGGGTTGGGGGCGTCGGCCCGCAGTTTGCGGAACTGCTTCTTGAAGCGGACTTCGCCGACAGCGAAGCTGGCCGGCGTCAGCGGCATTTCCATGAGCCTCACGCTGCCGTCCGCGTCGACGTATTCGAGCGTCGTCTTCGCCCAGTCCTTTTCCGGTTCCGGGTTGCCGTCGAGCGAGAACCATTCGTGCAGCGTTTCGCCGCGCCGCGGATCATGCACGAACACCGGGTTCATGCGGCTTTCGACGGCCAGGCGCGCCTGGCGCGCCGAAGCGGCGTCCGCGATGCCGTGTTCGCCCTGGCAGGGCGTATAGACGTCGATGAGCGCCGGCCCGTCGCTGTAGGAGAGGAACTCCAGCGTGTTCTTCAGATAGTGCCCCTGCAGCGCGGTGGTCGTCGAACACACATAGACGTTCGGATGGAAGGAGGCGATCAGCCCCAGTTCCTTGCGCGATTCATGCTTGCCGCTCTGCGCGTTGCCAAAGCGCGCAAGGTCCGAATCCTGCCCGATGAAGCTGGACGTCGATGCCTGGCCGCCGGTGTTGGAGTACACCCCGGTATTCAGGACGAAGACCTTGATCGGCGTATTGCTGGCGAGGATGCGCGACAGGGCGCCGAAGCCGATGTCGTAGGTGGCGCCGTCGCCGCCGATGGTCATCACCGTCGGCATCAGGGCGAGTTCGTCCTTGGTGAAGCGGTTCCAGGCCAGGAAGCGCAGTTCCTTGTCGTGCTCTTCCGGCACGTAGGCATTGTCGAGCTCCAGCCGGGCGATGCGCATGGCGCGGATGTCCGGCACGTTTTGCGCGGTGACGCCTTCGAAGATGCCCTTGGCCAGCGGCTGGGCGTCCTGGAACAAGCTGTTGACCCACGGATCGTTGTAGGCGTTGAACGGGAAGGTCGAGGCGTAGACGCTGCTGCAGCCCGTGGAGTTGGCGACGATGGTGCCGGCCGGGCCGTTGCCGGTCGGGCCGCTTTCGAAGCGGTAGAGGCGCTTTTCCAGCATCGCGATCAGGTCGCCCAGGCGCTGGCTGCGTTCGCTTTCCTTCTTGGGCAGCGAGGCGCGCTTGGCGGTCAGTTCGTCGATCATCTTTTCCAGTTCGACGATGTGCTCGCGCCGGCGTTTTTCGGTCATGGCATGGTTGAGCGCCATGACCAGGCGGATGGCTGTCACCTCGCCGCAGCCGCGGCAGCCGCCGTGGCCGCCGGTCGTCGAGTAGTAGTTGTCGCGGTCGAGCAGCAGGCGCTTGATTTCGCCATCGCCCTGCAAGGCGCCTTCCATGAAACGCTCGGGCGTGTTCGGCATCTTGCTCATGAAGTCGAAGCGCTTTTGCAGCGTGGAGAGGAGCGCTGCGTCCTGATCGTGCGTGACCAGCGCGCCGGGGCCGCAGAGGTCAACGCATTCCAGGCAGCCCGTGCACTTCCACGGGTCGATGGTGACCGAATACAGGCCGCCGCTGCCAGGGCAGGCTTTTTCCGCCGCGTCGAAGAAGGGCCGCGTGCGGGCGACCGGGTAGGCCGCCAGCAGGTCGACGAGTTTGCTGAAGTTGCTGAACAGCGTCGCCTGGCGCGCCGGCAGCTTCGAGGCGGCATCGGCCACCAGCTCGTGGAAGGCGCGCTCATCCTTGCTGCGCATGGCTTCGCGCACCGCTTCAGAGACGGCATAGACATGGCCGCGCATGGCTTCGCGCTGGGCTTCGGCAATGTCGAGCGACTTGATGCCCGTGAGCAGCAGTTCGTGGATCTCGTGGATGGTGTTCGGAATTGCCGCGTCCGGGCAAACCAGCGTGCACTCCATGCAGCCGGTGCACAGATCCGGGTTGAACACCGGCACGCTGCGGCGGAACAGCCCCTTGTCCTTCATGCCTGCCGTCCCGGCCGGCATGAACAGGCCGGCGCCAGGCATTACCGGCGCTTCGCCGATGGTGCCTTCGCGGAACGGAGTGGCCACCACGTCGTTGAAGTAGTCGCGGTCGAACAGTCCACAGCCCGAAGCGCCTTCGGGCTGGCACATCGACGCCGACAGCGATACGTTGTGCAGGGTGATCGGCATCGGCTTGGCGTCGATCTTTTTAATTGCCGGCGAATCGTAGTCGACACGCACGGTCGATTCGATGCCCTCGCGGATGACGGCCATGTTGCCTTCGACGACTGCTTCGCCCTTGGTGCCGAATTTCTTGGCGATCTGCTTGCGGACTTTTTCCAGGATTTCCTTGGCCGAAGCGCCGGCCGCCACCTGCTTGACGTTTCCGGCCACTGCGCCGATGAAGGCGATGCCCATCATGCGCGTGGCAAGTTCGGGCGTCGGCGCGTGTTTCTTGGCCACTGCAAAGGCGTCGATGATGAAGAAGTTGATCTTCTTCTCGCGGATGGTCTTCCTGGCCAGCGCGGGCAGTTCCTCCCACACGTGCTCGGGCGTCGCGTTCGACTGGAGAATGAAAGTGCCGCCGGCGGCCAGCCCGCGCAGCGGGTTGGTGTGGTTGAACGCGCGGTGATCCGGCGAGATGACGACCTCGACGTCCTCCAGTTCGGCGTTGGTGATCTTGATCGTTTCGGGCGAGAGCGTGATGTAGTAATTGGTCGGCGCGCCGCTTTTTTCCGAACCGTATTTCGGCGCGGCCTTCGAGTGCATGTCGAGCACGCCGGCCAGGATGTCGGTCAGCAGCTTGCCCGAGGCGATGGTGCCGTAGCCGCCGACCGAGTGGAAGCGCACGCGGAAAGCGGAATCCGGCAGCAGGCGCGGGTTGGCCTCGGCGTCGAGCGCCATCCGCTCGGTTTCCGGGTAGGCCGCCTTGAGCCGTTTTTGCAGTTCGGCCATACTCGGCGACGGATTTTTCGAGAAGAATTGCGACCCCAGGTAGATCAGCGAGGCGCTCTTGCCGCTTTCCATGTTCTTGAAGGCGGCGATCAGGTGGCGCGGCTGCAGGTCGTGGCCGCCCAGGCCGAAAATCGCCGTCGTCAGCTGCGGGGCGGATTTGATCGCCGGAATGCCGGGGTGGCGTGCGGTTTCGCCGCGCTTTAGCTCGCCGTTTTCGCGCGCCTTGAACAGCGCCTGGGTGACGAGCGAAGTAAGCGCCGTCTGGTCGGAACGCTCAAGAACGGTGACGGCCTTCTTGCCGGCCAGTGCGGCAACCACTTCCGCTTCCGGGAACGGCTGCAGCATTTTGATCGACACCAGGCCGACCTTCTTGCCCTGGCTGCGCAGGTGGGTGACGACGGCTTCCACGTCGTCGCAGACCGATCCCAGGCCGACCATCACCGTTTCGGCATCGTCGCACATGAAGGTGTGGACCGGGGAATAGGTGCGCCCGGTCAGCGCCGAATACTCGTCCATCGCTTGGCGCACCAGCGCCGGCACTTCGCTCGCGAAGTGCGTGCGGTGATCGACGGCGCCGGCCTGGAAATCGGGCTGGTTCTGCACCGGACCGGTCAGACCGGGGTTGTTGACGTCGACCAGCGCCGGCACCAGCTGGCGCGTTCCCTTCTCGAAGGCGTTCAGCCACTGGCGCCGCCATTGGCCGTGCAGTTCCTCGGGAAGCCAGGCGAGCGTCTTGGCGATCATGGCGCCTTCGCCGTCCTTCTCGATTTTGGCGGCGTTGGTTTCGAGGTATTTCCTCAAGGCTTCGAGAGACTTGTCCGCGATGTCGGCGACATGGCGGTTCAGGTACTGGTTCAACTGGAAGACGCGGCCCCGGGAACCAAACAAAATTTCCTGTGCCAAAGTCGGTGCAGGGATACGGCCTGCCGGATCGCCGAGATAATCGCGCAGCAATTCCGGCTCCGGCAGCAACGCCTCGCTCATCATGTGGCTGGTGGAAAAACCGTCCATGGCGTTGGCCACCGGGATCAGCGACAGCGCCGCGCTACGGTAGGAAATGGCCGCCAGATCGGCTGCTTCCTGCGGATTCGCCCCGAAAAGGATCGTATAGCCCGAGGAGAGCAGGGCATAGACGTCGTCGTGTCCGGCCATGACGTTCAACGAATGCTTGGAAACCACGCGCGCCGCCACCTGCAGCACGAAGCCGCCGACTTTCTTGCCGACGGTCACATAGTGCGATTCGAGCGCGTACAGGATGCCCTGGCTCGAGGAAGCGTTGGAAACGAACTGCCCGCCGGTCAGCGCCGCGCCCAGCGCGCCGCTCTGAGCCGAATGCTCGCCTTCGGGTTCAAAGAAGAAAGGATGTTTTCCCCAGACGTTGACTCCGCCCTCGGCACGGAACGCCTCGTAAATTTCGGCGATTTCAGTCGATGGGGTAATCGGATAGCCGATGACACCGCCGCAAACCTGGCCCATGACATGGGCAACAGCGCCGTTTCCGTGAATAACGGTAGGAATACCCGGGTACTTCGCTTTCTTGGCTTTCATAGCTGGACATCCAAATGAAGATTGAAAAAATCAACCGCACGGGTTTGCGCCCGCCGGTTCCTTGAAATCGGACAGAGAATGGGAAAAGCGGAATTTTGCACGCGCAGGGCAGGCACGCAGGCTTGCGGTGCCATTGCCATGAAGGCGGGAATTGCTCCGGCAACGAAATGCATTTCAACCATACTTTCCCCACTTTGGACTCTTCAGAGCCTCTCCGGTATGAATTTTTGTGCAAAAACGGAACAACAATATGAAACTATGGAATGACCAATTCTACTCTCTATGCGCGAAATTGCACGTATTGAAATGATGTTTCATCCGATGGTCGGTAACCCATTATCGCAAAAGGGAAAATCGTGATTTTGAAAAGCCGATTTATGACAAAAACAAACCCCTGAAGGGCGAATTTCATTCATGAATACTTTACTAAAATGGTTAGGTATGCATAACCACGAGGGTGGTTTCGGGCGGTTTATGCGGCGCTGGATTGCTCTTGCATTGTTTCTACACAGACAGCGATGTTGGCGGCAGCACCTATAAGCGCAAGCTTGATCCGCCGTACGGAAAACGTTTCGCGGGTAGCGGCCGATGCCGTCAGTTTCCGGCATCGGCCGCCTCAGTCATGATCAGCGAAAGAACTCCCCAACCCGTTCGAACACTTCGTGCCCCGCGCCGTGGCGATGGACGGCGAGGACGTCTTCGAGTTTTTCCACCTGGCGGATCATCTGTTCGAGGCGGGCGTCCTCGTTGACAGTCAGCCAGATGCGGCTGGTCCTGCCGTCGCCCACCGGCATGCAGAGTATGCCTTCGACGTTGTAGGCGCGGCGCGAGAACAGGCCGACGATGTGCGACATCACGCCGGCGTGGTTGTTGACATCGAGTTCCAGGACCGTGTGCGGCAGGCCGCTTTCCTGGCGGTGTTTGGCGATCGAATTCATGCTTATCCTCCTATCATTTCCTTGTTGGCGGCGCCGGGGGCGACCATGGGCAGGACCTGTTCGTACGGGTCGATGCTGGCGTGGATGAAGGTCGGGCCATGCGAGGCCAGCGCCTGTGCCAGGGCCGCCCGCGGGTCTGCTGCGGTATCCAGGTCTAGCGTTCGCCAGCCGAAACCCTCGGCAATTTTCATGAAGTCCGGCATGCCCTTGAATTGCGAGGAGAAGAGCCTCTGGCCGTAGAACAGGTTCTGCTGCTGCACGACCAGTCCCAGGACGGCGTTGTTCATCAGGACGACTTTGACGTTGGCATTCATTTCGGCCGCCGTGGCGAGTTCCTGGATGTTCATCAGGAAGCTGCCGTCACCCGAGAAGCACACCACTGTGCGCTGCGGTTCGGCCATGGCGGCGCCGATGGCGGCCGGCAGGCCGAAGCCCATCGTGCCGAGCCCGCCCGAGGTGAGCCATTGCCGGGGGCGGCGCAGCGGATAGGCTTGCGCCACCCACATCTGGTGCTGGCCGACGTCGGTGGCGACGACCGCTTCGTCGTCCAGGCAGTCGGCCACTGCGCGGATCAGTCCGTAGGGCGTGCGCGGATCGTCAATGCCCGGCGTTTGCAGCGGGTAGTCAGACTTGAGCGCGTTTACCCGGTCGTTCCAGTCCTTGCGCTGGCTGCTTTTGACGAGCGGCAGCAGGTCGAGCAGGACATTGCCGACGTCGCCGCGGATGCCGACATGCGCCGTCTTGATCTTGTCGAGTTCGGAATGGTCGATGTCGATATGGACGATTTTGGCGTTCGGGCAGAAGGCGGAAACCTTGCCCGTGGCGCGATCGTCGAAGCGCGCGCCGACGGCGATCAGCAGGTCGCATTCCTCCAGCGCCAGGTTGGTGCAGCGCGCGCCGTGCATGCCGAGCATGCCGAGCGAGAGGGGGTGGCCAGCGGGCATGGCGCCCAGCGCCATGAGCGTCATGACGGTCGGCAGGCGGGATTTTTCGGCCAACTCGACGGCGAGCGGCGCGGCGCCGGAGTGGATGACGCCGCCGCCCAGGTAGAGGATCGGCCTTTGCGCCGCGTCGATCATGGCCGCGGCGCGTTCGATGAGTTCCGGCGCCGCGGCGGGGAGCGGGTCCGGACGGCCGGGTTCGGGCCATTCGCGTACTTCGATGCGCTCGTTCTGCACGTCCTTGGGGATGTCGACCCAGACCGGGCCAGGGCGGCCGGAGGCGGCCAGCCGGAAGGCGTTCGGGATGACTTCCAGGAGTTCGCTCGCCGAGCCGACGAGGTAGTTGTGTTTGGTGATGGGGATGCCGAGTCCGTAGGTGTCGACTTCCTGGAAAGCGTCGGTGCCGATCATCGACGAGGCCACCTGGCCGGTGATCGCCACCAGCGGGATCGAGTCGAGCTTGGCGTCGGCTACCGCGGTGATCAGGTTGGTGACGCCTGGGCCGGAGGTGGCGAGGCATACCGCTGTTTCGCCGGTGGCGCGCGCGGCGCCTTGCGCCATGAAGCCGGCGCCCTGTTCATGCCGGGTCAATACGTGCTCGATCGATGCCGATTGCGAGAGGGCATCGTAAAACGGGAGGATCGCTCCACCGGGAATTCCGGCGATTCGCCGTATGCCTTGCCTTTCGAGCAGGCGGACGACGATCTGCGATCCGGTCAGAGTTTCTGCGGCGCTTGGGTTCATCAGTAGTTCCTTTCACGGGATCAGTTGCCGGTCATTCCGTTCGGGGCGCCAAAAAACGAAAACCCCCGCTCGGTTTGCACCGGCGGGGGTTTGAAATTCGGAGTCTGTTTCGTCTACCTTCTTCCTGCCCTCGACGGTGCGCGCGGTACGATTACGTTTACTACGCGTACTACGTTGACGACACGAATCGAAATGACCAGGGCGAACGACGCCATCGCCGCGGCGATGTACGTTCCGGGAATCAGCAGGTCAGTCGAATGCATGTCGGTGAGGAGAGAAAACAAACGGTTGAGGCACGATTAGAAACGAGGTTGGCAAAAAAAACAACCCCTTTTTTAACGCGGATTATGAAAATATCTTGGCGGACGTTCGGCAAAACGCCCTGGCACTGCCGCGATTCTGTTAGCCGACCATGTGGAAGATCTTGAGATTCTGCTCGACGACCCACGGAGCAATGACGCGGTTTACGGTGGCGAAGTGGTCCATCGTCGTATGTTTCTTGAACGCGGCTTCGTCGTCATACACCTCGAAGAGAAAGAAATGCGCCGGATCGTTCTCGTCGACGGTGACGTCGAAGCTGCGGCAGCCCGGCTCCTTTTCGACCGCGCTACGGGCATTGACGAGCATGGCGGCCTGAAACTCTGCAACGTGCTGGGGTTTTACGTAAAAATTGACGGCAACGACGTACATGGCGATCCTTTCCCGGTACTATTCCTGATGCATTTAAAAAATCCTGGCAGGCGTCATTTTACGCCATTCGTGCAAGGCGCTCCCTGGCCGTCTTTCGTTTTTTCGACGGCATTCTCGCGAATCACGCGATAGATGGCTTCGACAAAGCTGTCGCTCAACGCCTGCATGGCGTCCATTCGCTGTGCCAGTTCGGCGCTTTCGCCGCGCCCGTGCAGCGCGATCGATTCCTCCGACATGAGATGCAACTGGTCGTGCATCGCCGTGATTTCCTGGAACTGTGAAGTGTATGCATACCAGAGCAGCGCTTCGTTGCTGCGCCACTGGCAAAAACGGCAGGAGTGCTTGTCGACCGGTGGCGGTTTTCGCTTTTCGTTGCGCAGGAATCTTTGCAGGTTTTGCATCCACTGGCGGTGTCCGGCCGTGGCAAAGAGCAGCGGTACCGTGCCGGGACGGACTTCTCGGTCGCGCCAACGCGTCCAGACGGGACTGGGGCGCCACTCGCGCGTCCATGCCGCCAGTTCCCTGGCCGGCATCGGGCGGGCGATGCCGTATCCCTGGGCGTAGTCGCATCCCATGAGCAGCAGCAATTCGCCTTGTTCCGTCGTTTCCACGCCTTCGGCGACGGTCTTGCGGCGAAACGTTTTTGCCAGTCCGAGCATGCCCTCGACGGCCAATAGTTCTTCCGGATCGCTGGGCATCTTGCGCACGAAGCTCTGATCGATCTTCAATACGTCGGCGGGCAGGCGCTTCAAGTAGTTGAGCGACGAGTACCCGGTGCCGAAATCGTCCAGCACGAAACTGACGCCGAGTTCGCGGCAGGCGTTCATGATCTCGCGGGTGCGCGCCAGATCGTCGACCAGATGGGTCTCGATGACTTCGAGATCCAGGCGGGATGCCAGGGGGTCAGGCAGCGTCGCCAGCGACTGCCGCAGCCCGGATACCAGGTCGGCGTGCTGCAGCTGCCGCGAGGCGATGTTGACGCTGACGCGGATATCGAGGCCGGCCAGATTCCATTGTTGTATTTGCGATACTGCGGTTTGTATCACCCACTCGCCGATCATGATTTCCAGCGGCCGGTTTTCGATGGCCGGCAAAAACTCGCCCGGCGGCAGCAGCCCGCGTTTGGGATGCTGCCAGCGGATCAGGGCCTCGGCGCCGACCGTTTCGCCGGTGCGCATATTGACCCAGGGCTGGTAGAACAGCACGAATTCGCCGCGATCCAGGGCCTGGCGCACCTGTTCGGTCGCTTCGCGCTGTGCCTGCACTATGGCTTCCTGCGCAACGTCGAAAAGGCACGAGCAGTTCTTGCCCATCTGCTTGGCGGAGTACATGGCTTGGTCGGCATGCCGGAGCAGCAGATCGGCATCGGAGTTGTCCTTCGGGTACAGCGTGTAGCCGATGCTGGCGGAGACGTGCAGTACGGTGTCGTCGATTTCGACCGGGTCGGACGCCGCGTGCAGCAGGCGCGAGAGCACCGGTTGGCAGTCCGCGACCGTGTGCAGGTCGACCAGGACGGCCGCGAACTCGTCGCCGCCCAGGCGGGCCATGATGTCGCCCTCCCGCAATACCGCGCGCATGCGTTGCGCCAGCTCGATCAGCAGCTCGTCCCCGACGTCGTGGCCGTGTTTGTCGTTGATGGACTTGAAGCCGTCGAGGTCGATGTAGACGACCGCCAGCTGCATGTCGCGCCGCAGCATCTGCGCCATGGCCTGATGCAGGTGTTCGGCGAACAGCAGGCGGTTGGGCAGATTGGTCAGTACGTCGTAATGGGCAATATATTCGAGCTGCTTCTGGTGGTTCTTGAGCTGCGTGATGTCCGTCGACAGGCTGACATAATGCCTGGCACGCCCGGCCTGATCGAATACGGCGCTGATGTTCATCATTTCCGGATAGATTTCGCCGTTTTTGCGGCGGTTCCACAGCTCGCCGTACCAATGGCCTTTTTCGAGCAGAATCTGCCACATGTCGGCATAAAAATCGGCGGTCTGCATGCCGGAGTTGAGCAGCCCCGGCTTGCGGCCGATGACTTCATCGCGCGTGTAGCCCGTGATCTGGGTAAATGCAGCGTTGACGTCGATGATCGTGGCATTGGCGTCGCTGATCACGATCCCTTCGCGGGCATGGGTGAATACGCTGGCGGCCAGTTGCAGGCTGGCTTCGGCTTCGCGCGCCTGCGTGATGTCGATGCATACCATCATCGCGCCGTAGGAGGGGTGTTCCAGCGGGGTGGCGCTGGTGTTGAGCCAGATGCTCTCTTTCGGAGAGCGGCGCACTTCCATCACGATGTTCTGCACTGGGAGCTGTTCGGCCTGCGCGCGCGCGCAGGCATATTCGTTGAACGGCATGCGGGAGCCGTCTGGCCGGTAGATCTCGCCGCTGCCTCCGTCGAACTTGCGGGTCAACTGCTCGGTGCGGTTGATTCCCAGCATGCTTTCCAGAGCGCTGTTGCATTCGAGGATGTAGCCGTCGGGGTCGAACAGGGCGATGCCTACCGGCAGAATGTCGAAAATGGTCCGCAACCGGTGTTCGCTGTCGGTGACGATCGTCTCATTGCGCTTGCGCACGGAAATGTCGTAGCGGGTGCCCGTCATGCGCAACGGTTTGCCGTCGGCAGACCATTCGATGATGCGACCGTGGTCGTGAATCCAGATCCAGCGCCCATTCCCGTGCCAAAGCCGCACTTCGCAGTCGTAGGTATCGCTCTCGCGGTAAAAACAGCGCTGCAGCAATGCCCTGGCGTAATCCCGGTCGTCGGGGTGCACCCGCTCCAGCCAGTCTTCGATGTTGACGGGCAGTAGCTCGGCCGTCTGGTAACCGCTAATTTCCACCCAGCGGTCATTGACGACGGTCTGCCCGGTTTGAATGTTCCACTCCCAGACGCCGACATTCATATCCTTGATGACGTCTTCCAGATGCTGTTTTTCCATGCGCAGCGTCTGTTCGGCTTTGCGAGTTTTCTTCTGCCGCGACATCGTACCCAGGAAAGCGGCTGCCATCAGGAGCATCGCAAGGGCAGCGGCGGTAATGCCGATGGAGTATTGACGCCACACTTCGTCCGGCTCGACGAGGGGGGCGACGTCATAGGGCGGCAGGCGCAGCGCGCGCGCCAGGGATTCCACGGGTTGGTAGTCGGCGGCAGGGGCGAATCCCTCGATATGGGCCGTCAACGCCGCCGGATCATCCTTTTTCAGCGCCAACAGTGCATTGGCAACGTTTTTCGCTGTTGCAGCAGGTACGTGGCGCATGGCCACCAGGGGCCATTCCGGGTAGAGGCGGGTCGATACGATATGCGGGAAACGGAAGGAATTCTGGCGATTGATGACCTGCAGGCTTGTCGGAGCCAGCTTGCCTTCACGAATCTGCGCTTCGATCGTTCCGCATCTTACGAAACCGGCGTCGACCCGGCCGGACAGCACTGCCTCGATTACCTCCAAATTGCCTGCGGTTTTCAGCAGGCGGATATCTCCCGGCACGCGCAGGCCGGCCTGCATGAGTTCATAGACCGGCGCCTGGTATCCTCCCATATCCTGAGAATCGGGAACGGCTATCAGGCGATCCTTGAGATCGCTCAGCGCCGCGATATCGCTACGGCCAGCGCGGCTGATGATCACTCCGCCGATGAAGTCGCTTCCCTGTCCGTGGCTGCGGGAAATCCGCGTTGCCAGGAGTGCGGACAGTTCCCCCTTGTCGTGCAGTCTCAGATAGTGGTCCGGGGTGGTTAACACCAGGTCGAGCTTTCCGTGGCGCGCCTCCTCATCGATCTCTTTTGCGTCCAGCACCTTGAGAACGACTTGTGCGTCTGGCAAGCGCGCGCTCAGATACTTGGCCAATGCCTGGTAACGTGCTTCCATTTCGTATGCCGGCCGATCGGCATAGACCCCGAGTGTCAGCGTCTCTGCCGCCTGGGCCGGAAGTATTGCAAACAGCAGAAATAAAGCGATGATGCGATTCATGCCTTTGGCCCTAAGCGAATGCCTGCCATGTTGGTGGCATCCGGACGACAGCGTCAGCGATTGCGTTTTAATTTTTCCTTGAAAACCGGAAACTCCCCTGGCCGTCCATGGAAGAATCCCGTGAAGGAAACCGCAGGGATTCTCCCATTGCCCGGCTGAAAAATAAATACCCGCTAACCCTGTAGCGTAAATGGAATCGCCGCAAGAAAGAGTGACTTAATACCGGTCTACGCCGACATCGATCCATTGCGGAAAATGTGGGCTTTCCCGGCGGCGTTTCTGCTTGGCCACCTCGCCGGGAAAGTCGCGGATACGTCGTTGTTTGGAGGGACTACCGCAACGCTTTGTCGACTACCTCGAATACGTCGCGCGACAGTCCTTTATCGCCGTGCAGCGACGTCAATGTTTCCCGGGCATGGCTCTGGCGCACCTCGTCGAATTTCCTCCAGCGATCGAAGCAGCGGGCCAGGCGTGAGGCAACTTGCGGATTGACCGGGTCGAGCCGGGCGATCCAGCCTCCCAGGAAACGATAGCCGCCGCCGTCTGCGGCATGGAAATGCAGATGGTTGACGCCGAAAGTACGCAGCAACGCGTAAACCTTGTTCGGATTTTTCGAGTCGAACGCCGAGTGCCCGGTCAGCGCTTCCACCCTTCCTAGCGTTCCCGGCAGCCGGCTGGCCGCTTGCACGGCCAGCCACTTGTCGACGACCAGAGCCTCGTGCCGCCAGCGTTCGTAAAAATCGGCCAGGGCCTCTTCGCCGGCTTCTCCCGGCGAATTGACAAGCACCGACAAGGCGGCAAACTGATCGGTCATGTTGTCGGCGTGTACGAATTGCGTTCCGGCCAGCGCCCGGTATTCTTCCGAATCCAGTTCGTTCAGGCTCGCCAGGCAAAGATTGCGCAGGCGCCGGCGCGCGGCCTCGGCGGTGTCCGGCCGGTAGGCGCCCTGCGGCGCCAGGCGCGCGTACGTCTCGACGAGGTCTTCTTCCAGGTACACCGCCAGCGTGCGCAGAAGGTCGTTGCGCGCCTCATGCAGCGCCTGCGGGTCGACGACCGGCATCTGCTCGGCCAGCGTGGTTTCGCTTGGCAGCGTCAGCGCTTCGGCAACGAATGCCGGGTCGCTGCCGCTCTTCAGCACCTTGCGCGCGGCCTCCACGATGCTCGACGCCCATTGCGGCGGTTCGCCGCGCATCAGGCGCGCCGTATTGCCGAGAATCGATTGGCCGAACAGCCGTTGGCCGGCCTCCCAGCGGTTGAACGGATCGCTGTCGTAGGCCAGCAGATGCGCGAGTTCGTCTTCGCCGTAGGGGAAGTCGAGCACCACCGGCGCCGAAAAATCGCGCAGCAGCGACGGAACCGGCGCTTCCGGGACGTTTTCGAAAACAAACGTCTGTTTCGCTTTGGAGAGTTGCAGGAGCTGCGTCGTTGCGCCTTGCTCCGGCAGCTTGAGATCCCGGCCGCCGGGTCCGACCAGCCCGACGGCGACGGGAATCAGGTAAGGGGCCTTGTCCGGCTGTTCCGGCGTCGGCGCGCAGGACTGCGACAGCGCAAGGGTATAGCGCTTTGCCGCCGCGTCGTAATTCCCTTGCGCCTCTACCTTCGGCGTGCCGGCCTGGGCGTACCAGTTCATGAACGGCGTGAAATCAAAGCCCGACGCCGCGCTCATGGCCGCCACGAAATCGTCGCAGGTTACGGCCTGGCCGTCGTGGCGCTCGAAGTAAATGTCCATTCCCTTGCGGAAAGCCTCCCGGCCGATCAGGGTCTGGATCATGCGTACGACTTCGGCGCCCTTTTCGTACACGGTGGCGGTATAGAAGTTGTTGATTTCGACATAGGACGACGGCCGCACCGGGTGTGCCATGGGGCCTGCGTCTTCCGGAAACTGCGCGGCCCGCAGGTTGCGCACTTCGCGGATGCGCGCCGTTTCGCGGCTGTGCGTATCGGCGCCGAATTCCTGGTCGCGGAAAACGGTCAGCCCTTCCTTGAGCGATAGCTGGAACCAGTCACGGCAGGTGACGCGGTTGCCGGTCCAGTTGTGGAAATATTCGTGCGCCACGACACGGTCGATATTTTCGAAGTCCGTATCCGTCGCCACGTCGGGCCGGGCCAGGACGTATTTCGTGTTGAATATGTTGAGGCCCTTGTTCTCCATGGCGCCCATGTTGAAGTCGCCGACGGCGACGATCATGTAGTGATCGAGGTCGCATTCAAGGCCGAAGCGGCCCTCGTCCCAGGCCATCGACTTCTTGAGCGCCGCCATCGCGTGCGCACATTGATTGAGCTTGCCCGGCTCGACGTAGATCGCCAGCTGCACCTGGCGCCCCGAAGCCGTCCGGTAGGTGTCGCGCAGGACGTCGAGCTTGCCGGCGACCATGGCGAACAGGTAGCTCGGCTTGCGGAACGGGTCGTCCCAGGTGGCGAAATGGCGGCCTTCGGGTTCGTCGCCGCTGGCCGACGGGTTGCCGTTGGCCAGCAGAACGGGGAAGGCGGCCTTGTCGGCGTGCAGCGTCACGGTATAGCACGCCATGATGTCCGGACGGTCGACGAACCACGTGATGCGCCGGAATCCCTCCGGTTCGCACTGCGTGAAATAGCCATCGCGGCTGCGGTACAGCCCCGAAAGCTGCGTGTTTTTGTCCGGGCGGATCCGGACTTTCGTGGTCAGCGTGAAATGCTCGGGCGCCTCATGAATGACCAGTTGTTTTTCGCTCTGCGTGTACGCGCCGGCCGGCAGCGCCTGCCCGTCCAGGTCCACCGCCAGCGTTTCGAGATCCTCACCATCGAGAACCAGCGGCGGATTGCCGTTTCCGAGAGGATTCCTCCGGCATGTCAAGGCCGTGGTGACGATTGTTTCGTCCTGGCGGATATCCGCATCGAGGTGAACCTTGTCGATGAGGTGGGAAGGCGGGGCGTAATCCTTGAGATGAACGGGGGTTGGAGCAGGGTCGGATTTGGCGCTGGACATGTCGAAAGTTTCGCTTGTGATAAAAAGAATGATAATAATGGAAGATGACGAAAGGGAAAGGTTCCGAACTTTTCTACGATATTGCTGACAAACAAGCCGTTGGTTATACCTGATCCGCGGACAGGGTAATTTCCCGGAATCATTCTTACAAACACTTATAAGGAGCTACCATGGCAAGCACCGTCACCCTCGGGGGCAATCCCATTCAAGTCAACGGTAATTTTCCGGAAAAAGGGCAGACCGCACCACCTTTTTCGCTGGTTGGAACTGATCTGGCCGACGTCCAGCTGCAGAAGTTTGCCGGAAAACGCAAGGTTCTGAATATTTTCCCGAGCATCGATACGCCGACTTGCGCGCTTTCGGTCCGTACCTTCAACAAGCACGCCAGTGAATTGCCCAATACCGTCGTTTTGTGCATCTCGGCCGATCTTCCCTTCGCGCAGAAGCGTTTCTGCGGCGCCGAGGGGCTCGATCAGGTGGTAGCGCTGTCCGTCATGCGCGGCCGGGAATTCCTGCGTGATTACGGCGTGGAAATCGCCTCGGGGCCGCTGGCCGGCGTAGCGGCGCGCGCCGTACTCGTGCTCGATGAGAACAACCGCATTCTGCACAGCGAACTGGCTCCGGAAATCAAGCATGAGCCGGATTACGATGCGGCGATCAAGGCCCTAGCCTAAACGGTCTAGCTGTTCTGCCTACGCAAGGCGCCGGTATCCAAGGGGATCCCGGCGCCTTGCTGTTTTTTTTGGTGCAAGGACGACACCGGGCTTGCCAGAATCGTTCTTGGCATGGACGGGAAACTCTTCTAACATTTGATTTTGCTGGCACTGCTTCTCATCCAGGGGTCCCGTATGGATGATTTGTCGAACAGAGAGTCCGTTTCCTGACCGTCATGCCGGACACCGAATATCATTTCATGGAGTTTTCCCGCCTGGAGCTGGTGCTGGCCCATGCGGCGGAGAGGCGCTATCCCTGGCACATTCACGCGAATCATTGGATTATCGGCCATGTCCTTTCCGGTTCGGTGATGCTGGAAACCCGCGAGGCCAGGCGATCCGTGAAGCGCGGACAGAGTTTTGCCGTGCGCCCGGGCGAGGCGCATCGGCTTGATGTCGACGTGCGGAGCGCGCTTGCCGTCCTGTGCGTCGGTGTTTCGGATACCGGCGGGAATCCTCCGGGAAAACTCGAATATCTGTTACGCGGCATCCGCTTGCCCGATTCGATGAATGCGGATTCGCTTGCCGATGCCGTCAGTCGGCTATTGCCGGCCGCGGGCGGGCTTTCCGGGGAGCGTGGCCATGGAATCGGGCGGCTGATTGCGGAAAACCCCGAAACGGATTTTCCCCTGACCCGAATGGCCTTCGAGTCGGGCTACAGCCAGTGGCATTTCCTGCGCCGCTTCCGGAAGGAAACGGGCCTTACGCCGCATGTTTTTCAACTGCTCTGCCGGCTTCGCATGGCACGGGGCTTGCTCCGGAACAACGTGGCGGCCGCCGAAGCGGCCGTATCCGCGGGCTTTAGCGACCAAAGCCATATGCATAAAGTCTTCAGGCTCCATCACTATCTGACGCCACGGCAATTCCAGCGGATGAGTTTCAGGGTGCCGGAACCGCGATGAACTTGGCGAGCAGGCAGAGGCCGTCCTCGCCGGCGACGACCTCGTGCGGCGCGTTGCGCGCCAGTAGCACCATGCTCCCCGGCGCGTACGGAATCCGGCCTTGCTCGGTGAGGCAGGACCCGCTTCCCGAAATTACCTCGTGCAGCTCCATGTCGTCCGGATGTGCATGCCAGCCGATTTTCATGCCGGGGTTGATGCGAACGAGGTGGCAGTTGAGATGTCCTTGCGTCTGATTGCCGGGAACGACGTTTTTCAGGAATACCCCGGGAAAACTCTTGTGTTCGTTCCACGGGATTTCGGCGAACGCCACGGTTTTTCCTCCAACGGCAAGGCTGCCGTTTTCAAACAGCGCAAAAATGTTCGTTTTCATGATTTCTCCTGTCGGGTTGGTGGGACGGAAGAAATGTAGGGTTTTGCTTTCGCGTTTTCTTGTAAAAAATTGCTTTTCGGCCAGCGCAGGCCATGCGGACAAGTAAGGCAGGTCCGCGGAAGGCGGCTACGGGTTTTCGACAAATGCTCTAGAATCACGGCAATGTCCGATACTTGCCCAGTCCGCCCACTCATTTGCCATCCGTCGACGCACGCTCGGGAACTTGACGGAATAGCCGCCGGCGTCGAATTTGCCGGCGACGGGCATGTCGTTTTCCATTACCGCCTGCGCGGCGAAATCGCGCGTCTGCGGATACCCGCGCCGCAAGCTCCGGCCCGCGCCGACGGTCTTTGGGAACATACCTGCTGCGAAGCCTTCGTCGCGTTGCCGGCCGGTTCCGCGTATCGGGAATTCAATTTTTCGCCCTCCGGCCAGTGGGCCATCTACGATTTTTCCGCTTACCGCCAGCGTCTCGCCGATCCTGTTGCCGATGCTCCGCGCATTGCCGTCCGGCATGACAGCGGTTATTTCGAACTGGCGGTGCGTGTGCCGCGGGCGCTGCTGCCCGGCGCCGGTCCCTGGGACATCGGACTCTGCGTCGTGGCCGAGACCGGAGACGCGCTCAGTTACTGGGCGCTGCACCATCCGTCGCCGCGCCCGGATTTCCACCACCGGGAAGGGTTCGCCATCCGGCTCGATCCGGGCTGAACGGATGCTGACGCAGCATTTCGCAACGTCCACCTCATTTTTCGTATGCTTTCAAGCTTTGCCCATCATGGATAAAAACTTCGCCGTCGAATTTCCGTTTCCCCACTATCCCGCCGCCGGGAAAACGATCGAGGTGCTTCCTGGCATCCACTGGCTGTCTTCGCCGCTGCCCTTCCGCCTGAAGGCGATCAACCTGTACCTGCTGAAAGACGGCGACGGATGGGTGATCGTGGACTGCGGTTATTCGGCGCCCGTCGTGCGCGCCCAATGGGAGGACGTCTGGGCAGCCACCCTGGGCGGCCGGCCGGTGAAAAGGCTGATCGTCACGCATTTTCATCCGGACCACATCGGCAACTCGAAGTGGCTGTCCGAACGCTGGCAACTGCGCCCGTGGATCACGCAGGCCGAATGGCTGACCGGCCAGTCGGCGCTGCATGGCGTCAATGGCGGCAGCCTCGACGACCGCTTGAAGTTCTATGTGGAGAACGGCCTCGACGGCACCCTGCAGTCGCTGTTCAGAACCGAGGCGGTGCCTTATTCGGCCGGCGCGCAATTGCCGGGCGCCTATAACCGCTTGTTCGACGGCGACGAAATCGTCATCAACGGCAGGGTATGGCGGGTCATCGTCGGCCGCGGCCATTCGCCCGAGCATGCCTGCCTTTACTGTGAGGAACTGAAGGCGTTCGTCGCCGGAGATCAACTGCTGCCGGAAATCACGACCAACATCAGCGTCTGGGCGGACGAGCCCGGCGCCGATCCGCTGGGGCTGTTCCTGGATAGCCTGAAGCGCCTGAAACAAGAGCTTTCCCCCGAAACGCTCGTTCTGCCTGCCCACCGCCGCCCGTTCCTCGGCGTGCGCGAACGGATCGCCGAACTGGAATTCCATCACCAGGAAAGGCTTCAGAAAGTCATCGACGCCGCGGCCGGCGGCCCCGTCACCGCCGGCGATCTGCTACCGGTTCTTTTCACGCCGGGGCTGGACGGCCACCAGGTCGGCTTCGCCATGGGCGAGGCCCTGGCGCACCTGAACTATCTCGCACGGCGGGGAATACTGCGCGAATACCAAGCCGATGGGCGGAATCTGTTCGCAGCTAAATAGCATTTCCCGCGCTTTCGAATACAACCGCTTGCTTCGAGAGGCGCATCGGTTGCGGCGGGGAGCCGCCACTGACGGCCCCCGCCGGTATTTTCCGGAAAAATCAGGCAGTCACGGGAAAAGCCAGTTCCGGGGGGCGCTCATCGGTTTCCGCTTCGGCGTGTTTTTCGACTTCGCTCTTTTTGTAGTGATGCTGTTCCAATGGGCGGTGCTGGTCTCTCAGATCAAGGTGCCGGTAGGTGCCCAGCCCTTGCGGTTCACGATGCGCGATGACGACGAAGCCGGTATGGGGCAGGGCGTTTCGCAGTAATGCGTAGAGCTGCCGCTCGGCCTCGGCGTCGAGCGCGCTGGTCGCTTCGTCGAGAAACACCCAGTCGGGCTTCGTGGCCAGGATACGGGCAATGATGAGCCGCTGCTGTTCGCCGCCCGAGAGCTTGTAATCCTTAGCCATATCTTCCGCGTGTTCGAGCTGCTGCGCATGCCTTGGGCATTCCAGGCCGACGCTGGCGAGCAGCGTTCTGATTGCGCCGATATCGTCCGGCTCGTTGGGGTAGGTGACGGCGGTGGCCAGGCTGCCCAGCGGCAGATAGGCGCTCTGCGGCAGGAACAGCGTTTTTCCCGGCGGCACTTCGACGGTCCCATGGCAGTGCCGCCACAGCCCTGAGATGGCTTTGACGAGCGTGGACTTGCCGACACCGGAGGGACCGTCGATCCAGACGGCTTCGCCGGGCTGCAGGCTCAGTTCCGGCAGATGAAGCAGCAGGTTGCCCTGCGGGTCCTTGAGGGTCAGGTCGCGGATGTGCAGCGCGCCGTCGCGCGAAGCCTGCGGCTCGATCGCAGGCTGTTTTTCGGCGGCTGCTTCGGCCTCGGAGAGAAAAAAGCCGAGGCGGTTGCTGGTGGCGGCCAGTTCCGCCAGGGTCTTATAGGAAAAGATGAACCAGGACAGGGAGGTGACGACCTTCTGGAAGGAGTTGCGCAACTGCATCAGCCCGCCGAGTGCCACGTAGCCGGCGAGAAAGGCCGGTAAGGCCAGGAATAGCGGGAGGTTCATCACGGAATACATGTAGGGGCGCGTGAAGCATCCGAGAACGAATTCCCGGTTGATGCGCTGCCGCCAGTTTTTCAGGATTCGGTCATAGCGGCTGTCGATGGCGTGGCGCTCAGCGGCTTCGCCGTTGCCCAGGGCGATGGCGTCCTTCGCTTCCCGGAAATGGGTCAACGCGAAACGCATGTCGGCTTCCCGATGCTGCTGGGCGACGTTCAGCTTCATCAGGGGAGCGCCCAGCCAATGCGTCATGATGCTGGAGATAAGCACATAAATCGGCGCGGCCCAGACCATGTAGTGTTCTATCTCTATGGATTGGCCGAACAGGGTGAAGTTGAGCGAGAAATCGGACAATTCCCACAAGAGTACGACGTAGGTCGCCAGTCCGATCATCCCGGTGATGAAATCGAGGACATTACCTCCGCCCATCAAGGCTCCGCTGCCGACCAGCCGGTCGACAAAAATCCGGCAGTCTTCCGAAATTCGTTGATCGGGGTTGTCCAGCGGCGAGGATTCCGTCGTGTTGAGATGCCAGTAGGCTTTGTTTTTCATCCAAGTATCAAGCGATGCCCGGGTCAGCGTGGTCCGCCAGCGGATCTGTATCAATTGCCGGATATACGCCCCGGTCTGGCCAAGCCCGGCACTGATGAGGGTGAGTACGGCGAAAACGCCGATTTGCCAGACGGCGGCGTCGACATCGTGTTTTTCCAATGCGCCAAAAAAATCCTTGTTCCAGTTGATGAATTTGACCGAAACCTGTATTTCCGCCAGCCCCATCAGCAGGACGACGACGCAATACACCAATCCCAGTTTGCCGCCCGGCCCTTTGACGGCGAGGCAGGCCAGGCGCCAGATCCGTTTCAGGGTCATATTCATGTCGTCGCCTGGCCTTCCGTTGCGGTTGTTCGGGGCGCCGGGCGCGGACTGCGTTCTGCGGGCGGTTCCGGGGTGTCGATGCGGAAAATGGCGTCGCCGATTCCCTTGATTTCGTCGAGATTCTGTTCCTCGCATGTGGAAGTTAGGAGAACGCCGTTGTTCTTTATCCCCAGGTCGACGAGCTGGTAAGGCGTGCCGTGTCCGTATTCCAGATGGCCGCGGCCGATGATGCCGACGACGAGCGGCAGCGGACCCGAGCGGACGTCGTTCAGGGCATGGACTATGTTGCAGGCGAAGGCCCGGTCCCAGGTCTGCTGCGCCCGGATGAAACGGTCCGCGTCGCGATTGCCGGGAAACGGCGGCATGCCGGTGCTGCTGGGGACCGACGACAAGCGCGAGGTGATATCGGCAAGATAGCGGCGGTATCCGTCGGTAGGTGGCGCGCTCGGCGTCAGCCCGTCGCGTTCCTCCTCGGGGACGGCCTCCCAGCCTTCCTTGCCGACGCGGGTGACCAGCGCCCGGTAGCAGTTCAGCGCCAGCATGCGCACTTTCTGCTGGCGGCAGAAGTGGAAGATGGGAAGATAGATTTCCGCGGGAAATCCCCATACGTCGTACCACTCGGATTTCCTCACGAAGCACTCCGTATCGAGCCGGCCGTCGACCCATTCATCAAGGACGGGCTGCAATCGCCGGGGGAACATTTCGAAGCCGACCATCATGCCGGGACGCAGTGTGTGCAGCGCGACGATGACGTGCAGTTGCCAGCGGTGGATTTCCGCGATGTTGTGTGTTTCCCCGAGCAGGACGGTGTCCTGGCCGGCCATGCGCTGCATGAGTTCGCGCGCTTCGATCGACTCTCCCGTGTTCGGATCGAGCCAGGTGGCGCGGGGGTGTATCGCTGTTCTTGTCTGCATGGTTTCCTCTCGTGATCAGTCAAAAGCTTGCGGACAGGTTGATGCCGAACGTCCTCCCCGGCTGGGTGTAGAGCTCCAGCGGATTGGTGTAGGCAACGGCGGCGGAAGCGGGAACGTCGTCCAGCGTGGCGGCGGTGTAGCTGTAGTAGCGTTTGTCGAAGATGTTGAGCACAGAGGCGCTCAGGCGGAAGGTCTTGTCGATCTGCCAGCTCACGTAAGCGTCGAAAACGCTGTAGCCACCGGGCTGGTAGTTCGCGTCGGAAGTCGTGCGGGTGACGCCTTTGGAGAAGGTGCCGACAAGCTGGGAACTTAAACCCAGCGAGGGTTCATTCCATTTCAGGCCGACCACGGCGCTTAAGGGGGAAGCGCCGCTGAAGGGGTTGTAGTCGTTGCTGTTGTATTCGCGCTCCTTGCCGTACTGGTAGCTGGCATTGGCGTTCACCGACCAGTGTCTGGCGAACTGCCATTCGCCCGAGGCTTCCAGCCCCCACAGCTTGACCTTGGAAAGGTTCCGCGAGGTGTAGTCGCTCGCCGTGCCCGGAACGAGCTGCCGGCTCTTGATGAAATCGGTATAGTCGCTATAGAAGGCGCCGAACGAGAACCAGCCGTCCTCGAATTTCCCGCGAATGCCGGCTTCATAGGAAACCACTTCCTCCGGCTTCAGGTTGGGGTTGGGAACCATGTTGAATGTTCCCATGGCGGAAGGAACCGAGGTGTACAGATCCTGCGCGGTGGGCATCTTGAAGCCCTCCGCGTAGCGGCCATACAGGGAATATTGCTCGGTCAGCCGGAACAGCAGGCCAAGCTGGGGGATCCATTTCTGCGCATCGCGTTTTTTTGGTTCCTTGCCGGGAATGACCTTGTAATTGCTGTCGTAATCCGGATCGATACTGTATGTGGCGTAGCGCACACCCGGCGTCAGGATCAGGCGGTCGTCGAACAGCTTGATTTCATCCTGGAAATAAACGTCGGCGCGGGTGGTCGTGGAGTCGGCGAAGTTGGAACCGCCGCCGTACGTCGTCGTGACCTTGCCGTTGTTGTCGAGCACAGTCCTTCGCTTGTACGAGGTGTCGGTGGTGTCGCCCTGGAAGCCGTAGGTCAGCGTATGCTGGCTGTTTCCCCAGTCGAAGGACGACGTCATCTGGATGTCGGCCTGCAGGAAATCCTCCTCGTAGTCCGTTTTTTCGCTGGTGGTGCGCGGCGTATTCGCGGGAAGGTTCGTCTGGTAACGGGTCGTATCCAGCTGGCGTTTCTGCGGCGAATAGGATAGCCGCCATTTCAGATTGTCCAGAGCCGGCGAATCGACGTTCCAGTTGTGCTCCAGCGCGGCGCGCTGGCGCGTCTGCTGTTGATTGCGCGGATAGTCGCCGTTCCGCAGGGTCGCTGTCGCAATGCCGTAGTCGTACATTTGCTTGACGTCGACGTCGGACCGGAAGTATTCGCCGGTCAGCTTGACCTCATGCTGGGCATTGGGGCGCCAGACCAGTTTGCCCAGCGCATTGTTGGTGTTACCGTCGAGCGGGTTCAGCTCGTCGCAGCCGATGGCGACGCGCGTGCACCCCCAGCGCCCGCCGTCGGCGCGGGCATTGCTCAACTTGGTTTCCGAGTACGTGCGGTAGGTATAGCCGAACAATCCCTGCAGCGTAGGCGAGAATTGTCCGGCGACCATCGCCGTGCGCGAAAACGCGTTATTCACGCTGTCGAATCCCATGTTGGCGTTACCGCCGAACTGGCGGCCGCGCAGCAAATCGTCCGGATCCAGCGTCTGGTAGGAAACGATGCCGCCGAGAGCGTCCGCGCCCCACAGAACGGAACCGGGGCCGCGCATGATTTCCACGGATTTCATCATGGAGAGATCGACGAAATCGCGATTGCCGTCCAGCGATCTTTCGATGATGCGCGCGCCGTCAACCTGGATTTGCACCCGATTGTCGCCCACGCCGCGGATGACATAGCCGGACAGATTGGCGTAAGGGTCGGTGCCGGAAACCTGCCGGTTGACCTGGATGCCGCTTTGGTGGCGGACGAGTTCCTGCGGATTAATCGCCAGTTGATCGTCCATCTGCTGCCGCGTGATGACGTTCACCGTCGCGGGAACGTCCAGTATCTTTTCCTCGTGGCGCGTTGCTGTAACGGTAATCGCGCTCATGTCGCGAACTTTTTTGTACTTTTCGATGTCTGACTGCTCGGTTGCTTGGGATGCCTCTTGCGTTTCCGCCTCCCGCTGTTGTGCCATTGCGGCCGTGCTGACTCCCAGTGCAAGGCCGGCAATGCCTATGCCGACGGAAAATAATTTTTCAATGCGAACGGAAAGCTGTTTCTTGTGGAACATCTTGCATGACCTCCAGGGTTAAATGGTTTGGCAAAAGGGGATCGATTTGTCGGGCGCTTACTCGCTTGGCGTACTGATGAATCCGATGCGGGACAGGCCAGCCTGGCTGGCGTCGGCCAGCGTCTGCGCGACGAACAGGTATTCCACGTGTTGATCGGCAAAAATATGAACTTCGGGCTGGGGCTCCTTTTTGCTTTCTTCGGCAAAGCGGCGGCGAGCGGCTTCGCGATCGACGGGTTTCCCGTCCCAGTACATGTCGCCGTTAGCCTGAATGGCGAATTCGATACGGTTGGGAACAGCCTGTACCGGTTGCGTACTGATTTTTGGTAATTCCAGTTTGACCGAGTGGGAAAGCAGCGGCGCCGTAATGATGAAAATCACCAGCAGGACGAGCATGACGTCGATGAGCGGCACCATGTTGATCTCAGCCATCGATTTGCGGCCGCTTTTGCTGTCGAAACTACCGAAGGCCATGTTTACCCCCTGTTGATGGAGTAGACGATCCGGGGGTTTTCGGCCTTCTGCGCCGACGGTTTGGCAATGGAGCAGATTTTTCCGGTCGACAGGAAAGTCAGGAGTTCGTGGGCAAAGGCATCGAGTTTGGCGAGCGTGACGTTGTTGCTGCGCACCAGCCAGTTGTAGCCGATGACGGCGGGAATCGCGACGGCGAGGCCGATGCCTGTCATGATCAGCGCTTCGCCGACCGGGCCGGCGACCTTGTCGAGCGTGCCGCTGCCGCTGAGACTGATGGCGATCAGCGCGTGGTAGATGCCCCAGACGGTGCCGAACAGCCCAATGAACGGCGCCGTCGAGCCGATGGTGGCGAGGACCGACAGGCCGTTTTCCAGATACGCGGCATCCTCGTCGATGACCTTTTTCATCGTGCGGATCAGGAATTC
>JAVBSG010000086.1:0-25778 GCA_031547245.1 Propionivibrio sp. | reverse complement strand
CGTCAAGTGCCGGGTGGCGACTAAGCCGATGGCCAGGTTCAAGCAACGGATCAGGCAACTGACCCGTCGCTCGGGCGGACGCTCTCTGGGGCAAGTCATCGAGCGGCTCAGGCCCTACGTGCTGGGATGGAAAGCCTACTTTGGGCTGGCGCAAACACCGAAAGTCTGGCGCTCGCTGGACGAGTGGCTGCGCCATCGCCTGCGGGCGATCCAACTCAAGCACTGGCGCCGGGGCCGCACGATCTACCAGGAGTTGATTTGCCTTGGTGCGGCCGATCATGTGGCCAAGCGTGTGGCGCAAAATGCACGCTGTTGGTGGAGAAACAGCGATGGGGACATCAAACGGGTGCTGACCATCGCCTATTTCGACCAACTCGGCCTGCCTCGTCTCTCATAACCTCAACTTCTCGAACCGCCCGGTGCAGACCCGCATGCCGGGTGGTGTGGCAGGGGCGCAGTCAAAACGACTGCCCCCTATGCCGATTCAGGCGGCTTCACTCAGGAATTCGTCGCCCTGCACCAGGCGCCATCCCTGTCGGCCCGGAATTTCGGCGAAGCCGACAACATGGCGCGGCAACTTGCTGACTTCGAGTGAGTCGTGGATGTCCCGCAGGGAAACCAGGGAAAAGTCGTTTTTTTGCCAGAGTTTCACGAGATGCTCGAAGTCGTTGAGGAATCGGATGCCTTCGAGTTCGGCGCGCAGTGTGAATACGTGGTCGCCGGGAATGGCCGCGGAAAGTTTCGCGATGCGCGTCGCGGCCGTCTCGGCCATGAGGTTCGGTTCCTGCGCGAGCAGTTCGTCAAAAGTGGGCAAGGTCGTCGGAATCTGCACGCAGCCGATCAGTTCGCCGTCGATGGCCGGCAGGAAAGGATGGTTGCCGCGGCAGTCGCTGGCGTAGGCAAAGCCGTGGCGTTGCGTCAGGCGCAGGGCATGGCGGTTCATGCGCCAGCCGGCAGCGGCGTGGGCTTGGGCTTTGGTACCCAGTATCCGGCTGAAATGGTCGCTGCTTTGCCGCATTTCCGCTTCGACCCACGCATTTTCGGCCTCGTCTATCGTGTTTTCCCAGCGGCTGCGGTTCCAGGCATGAATCCCGGTTTCGAACCCTTCCTGAGCGGTTCTTTGCAGGATTTCCCCGCATTGGCGTCCAATCTCCGGCCCCGGGAGAAAACGGCCGTACAGGCGTGACCTGAAATCGTAGTAGCGACGCAGCGATTCCGAACCTGTATCGCGGCCGCTATGATCGGGACCCAGCGCGAAAAAAAACGTGGCTTGCGCGTTATGGCGTTGCAGCAGTTCGATCAGGGCCGGAACGCCGGATTTTGTTCCCCGATAGGTATCAACATCGATCTTGAGCGCAATTCGTTTCATTTTCTTATTTTCTTATAGTGTGGAATTGGAATAGGTAAGCCGAAGGAGCGAGGCGGAGTGGACGAGGGGGTTGGCGCTCAGTCGAAAATCAGCGCGGCGGCCACTTTGCGGCCTTCGTTGACCAGGATGTTGTAGGTGCGGCAGGCGGCGTGAATATCCATGGCATCCAGGCTTTTCCTGGTTTGTGCAAGCGGCTGCATCAAATCGGGCCGCAGAAAGCGGATTTTGCTGCCCGTGCCCAGCAGCAGGATTTCCGCATCGAGTTCCGTGAGGAAGGCGATGTCGGCGACGGTAAGCGTGTCGTAGCCTGCCTCCGTCCAGTTTTCGATCAGGCGGTCCGGCAGCACGACGAGGTTCGCCTGGTAGCGGCTGGCGTTGACGCTGACGTAATCGTCGCCATAGGCGGTGAAAACGTTCAGGCTACCGGATTGTGAGGATTGCAGCTTCATAAAATTGCGATGTGCGTTCGAGTGAAGTACGATTATAGCTTTTGCTGACCAATGTCTGCTGAGTAACCGTGTTCCTTGCCGTCGGCAAGAGTTGCACGGTTCCCGGGAAGGAGGTCGGCGCCGGAAGATTGCAAGGGAAACTGCCATGAAACCCGTATACAAGTCGAACAAGCTGGCCAACGTCTGTTATGACATTCGTGGACCCGTGCTGCAACAGGCGAAACGGATGGAGGATGAAGGGCTCAAGATCATCAAGCTGAACATCGGGAACCTGGCGCCCTTCGGTTTCGACTCGCCGGAAGAGATTCAGCTCGACATGATCCGCAACCTGCCCAACGCGGCGGGGTATTCCGATTCGAAGGGGATTTTTTCGGCGCGCAAGGCGGTCATGCACTACACGCAGGAAAAACGCATCAAGGGCGTGACGCTCGAGGATATCTACATCGGCAACGGTGTTTCGGAGCTGATCGTCATGGCCATGAACGCGCTGCTCAACACCGGGGATGAGGTTCTGCTGCCGGCTCCGGACTATCCGTTGTGGACAGCGGCAGTCAGCCTGTCGGGCGGCACGCCGCGCCACTATCTGTGCGACGAGGAGAACGGATGGCTGCCGGATCTCGACGACATCCGCGCCAAGATCACGCCGCATACCCGCGCGATCGTCATCATCAATCCCAACAACCCGACCGGCGCACTGTATCCTGACAGCCTGCTGCTGGAGATCATCGCCATCGCCCGGCAGCACGGCCTTGTCATCTACGCCGACGAGGTGTATGACAAGGTGTTGTACGACGGCAATACGCATACGGCGATCGGAGCGCTGTCGGAAGACGTGCTGACGATCAGCTTCAACGGCCTGTCGAAAAACTACCGTTCCTGCGGTTACCGCGCCGGGTGGATGGTCGTTTCCGGCGATCAGAGCGAGGCGCGCGACTACATCGAGGGGTTGGATATGCTCGCGTCGATGCGCCTGTGCGCCAACGTCCCCGGGCAATTCGGCATCCAGACGGCGCTGGGCGGCTATCAGAGCATCAACGATCTGGTGGCGCCGGGCGGACGCCTGTGCGTGCAGCGCGATCTGGCGTACGAACTGATCACGGCGATTCCCGGCGTCTCCTGTATTAAGCCCAAAGCCACGCTTTACATGTTCCCGCGCCTCGATCCGAAGATGTATCCGATCAAGGACGACCAGGCGTTCATTACCGCCCTGTTGCGCGAAGAACGCGTCCTGCTGGTGCAGGGCACGGGTTTCAACTGGCCGCACCCCGACCATTTCCGGCTCGTCTTCCTGCCGCACGAGGACATGCTGCGCGATGCGATTGCGCGCATGGCACGTTTTCTCGGCAACTACCGCAAAAAGCACGGAAGCTGACATGGAGGTGATTGCCGTTACCGACGATCAAGGCAAGTTGCTGGAACCCGAGTGGCTGGCGCAGGCGGAGCGCGTGCACCGGCAGTTGCGGCCGCATCTGCAGGATTACGTGGCGAGTCTCCATGCCGTGTTTGCCGACGGCGTCCGCATGGCCATAGTTGCTTCCGGCAGCGATGTGGTCTGCGTGGCGTTATGGCGGATCATGGAGAATGTCGCGAGCCAGGGGCGGCGTTTCTATGTCGAAGATCTCGTGAGCGACGAAACGCAGCGTTCGCGCGGTGCGGGCAAGCGGCTGCTGGGGTGGCTGGAAAACAAGGCAAGAGAACTCGGCTGTGGCGTGATGGCGCTCGATTCGGGCGTGCACCGGCACGCCGCTCACCGTTTTTATTTTCGCGAGGAAATGTTCATTTCCGCGTATAGCTTTAAGAAAGTATTGAACTGAATGAAACCGATCAATGTAGGGCTCCTCGGCATCGGCACCGTGGGTGGCGGCACTTATACGGTGCTTAACAGGAATGCCGAAGAAATCTCGCGGCGGGCGGGACGGCCGATCCAGATCACCGTCGTGGCCGACAAGAGTCTCGAATTGGCGAAAAAAGTGACTGGCGGCGCCTGCCGGCTGACCGACGACGCCTTTGCAGTCATCAGCGATCCCGAGGTCGACGTCGTCGTCGAACTGATCGGCGGCTGCGGCGTAGCCAAGGACCTGGTGCTGCAGGCCATCGCCAACGACAAGCATGTGGTGACCGCCAACAAGGCCTTGCTGGCGACGCACGGCAACGAGATTTTCGCCGCGGCGCAAAAGCAGGGCGTCACCGTCGCTTTCGAAGCGGCCGTGGCCGGCGGCATTCCCATCATCAAGGCCCTGCGAGAGGGACTGACGGCTAACCGCATCGAATGGATCGCCGGCATCATCAACGGCACGACCAATTTCATCCTCTCCGAAATGCGCGACAAAGGCCTGCCTTTCGCTGAGGTGCTAAAGAAAGCGCAGGATCTGGGCTATGCCGAGGCCGACCCGACCTTCGACATCGAAGGAGTCGATGCCGCGCACAAGCTGACCATCATGAGCGCGCTCGCCTTCGGCAATTCGATGCGTTTCAGCGAGGCCTACATCGAAGGCATCAGCCGGCTCGACTCGGCCGACATCAAATATGCCGAGCAGCTCGGCTACCGCATCAAGCTCCTGGGGATCACCAAACGCACGGCCGAAGGCGTCGAATTGCGCGTGCATCCCACGCTGATTCCGTCGAAGCGCCTGATCGCCAATGTCGAAGGCGCAATGAACGCTGTGCTGGTCAAGGGCGACGCCGTCGGGCCGACGATGTATTACGGCAAGGGCGCCGGCGCTGAGCCGACCGCCTCGGCGGTGATTGCCGACCTCGTCGATGTGGCGCGCATGCACACCGCCGATCCCGAGCACCGCGTGCCGCATCTGGCCTTCCAGCCGGACGCCATCGTCGAGCTGCCCATCCTGCCGCTGGCCGAAGTGCTTACCAGCTATTACCTGCGCATGCGCGTGGAGGACAAGCCGGGCGTTCTGGCCGACATCACGCGCATTCTCGCCGACCAGCGGGTCTCGATCGACGGCATGGTCCAGCGCGAGCCTTGCGAGGGCGAGGAGCAGACGGACATCATCATGCTTACGCACGAAACGCGCGAGAAGAGCATCGATGCCGTCATCGCCCGCATCGAAGCGCTGCCGGCCGTCACCGGCAAGGTTACGCGCATCCGGCTTGAGGAATTGCTGTAGTGACCGCATTCGGCACACCGAACGTTTCTTACCAGGTACTGGCGCGCAAGTGGCGCCCAAGAACGTTTGAGAGCCTTGTCGGGCAGGAACACGTCGTGCGGGCCCTGACGCATGCCTTGTCCGAGCAACGCCTGCACCATGCCTATCTTTTCACGGGCACGCGCGGCGTCGGGAAAACCACGCTGGCGCGGATTCTGGCCAAATCGCTGAACTGCGAATCCGGCGTGACGGCCACGCCTTGCGGCACCTGTTCGGCCTGCACCGAGATCGACGCCGGGCGCTTTGTCGACCTGCTCGAAGTCGATGCGGCGACCAACACCAAGGTCGACGAGATGCGCCAGCTTCTCGAAAACGCTGTCTATGCGCCGACGCGCGGGCGCTTCAAGGTCTATGTCATCGACGAAGTGCACATGCTGTCGAACTCGGCCTTCAACGCGATGCTGAAAACCCTCGAAGAGCCGCCCGAGCACGTCAAATTCATCCTGGCGACGACCGACCCGCAGAAGATCCCGGTGACGGTGCTGTCGCGCTGCCTGCAATTCAACCTGAAGCAGATGACGCCGCCGCTGATCGCTACGCATCTGAAGCACATTCTGGAAGTCGAAAAGATCGACGCCGAAGCCGGCGCGCTGAACCTGCTGGCGCGCTCCGCCTCCGGCAGCATGCGCGATGCGCTGTCGCTGCTCGACCAGGCGATTGCCCACGGCGGCGGCAAGGTGGAGGAGGCGCAGGTGCGCGACATGCTTGGCACCGTCGACCTCGACTACCTGTTCGCGATTCTCGACGCGCTGCTGGCGGGGGATGCCTCCGGCATGCTCAGGGTGGCCGACGAGATGGCGTTGCGCAGCCTGTCCTTCGCTACCGCCCTGCAGGAGCTGGCCAGTCTTATGACCCGCCTGCAGGTGGCGCAGTTCGCGCCGCAGGCGATCGCCGACGATCTTCCCGAGCGGGCGCGCATCCTGGAACTGGCGGACCGCCTGGACCCCGAGTACGTGCAGCTGGCTTACCAGATTGCCGTGCAGGGGCGCAGCGAATTGCCGCTGGCGCCAGACGAGCAGGACGGTTTCGTCATGACGCTGCTGCGCCTGCACGCGTTTCGCCCGGCTGCCGCAGGTGAGGACGTCAGGCCGGCAGTACCGCCGCCGAAGGCGGCCAGAAAGAAGGAAACGGTGCAGCCTGCGGCAAGCGTGACCGAGGCTGAACCAAAGAGCGTTCAGCCGCCCGATCCGCCCGAGGTTCCACAAAACCACGACAAGGCGGCGCCGGTTCCAGAAGAGACTGTGCCGCCGCCATCTTCGCCTTCCGTCTCCGTGCCCGAAAACAATGGCGACTGGCACGCCATCCTGGCCGCGCTGAAATTGGGCGGCATGGCACGCGAGCTTGGCCAGCACTGCGATCTGCGTACGATAGAGGAGAGCAGCGTCTTTCTCTGCCTGTCGCCGACGCATCGCCATCTGCAGATGAAGCCGGCGCAGGATAAGCTGCAGCAGGCGTTGTCGGATTATTTGGGCCGTCCTGTCCAGTTGTCGATCGAATTGGCTGAGATCACCGGGGAAACGCCGGCTGCGGCGGCCCAGCGTAACCGTCAGGAGCGTCTGGAGCAGGCCGTGGCGTCGATCGAGCAGGACGAATTCGTGCGCGAAGCCATTGATCTTTTCGATGCAACACTGATCGAATCTTCCATCAAACCCGTTTAGCCATTACCGAGAACGTGAAGTCCTCGTTTTCGTGAATGGCCTTTATTTCAATAGAGGTGAATACCATGATGAAAGGCGGAATCGCCGGCCTGATGAAGCAGGCGCAAATGATGCAGGAAAATATGAAGAAGGCGCAGGAGGAACTGGCCCATATCGAGGTCGAGGGCCAATCCGGCGCCGGCATGGTCAAGATCACGATGACCTGCGCGCGCGATGTCCGGCGCGTGTCGATCGACGCTTCGGTCATGGACGACAAGGAAATGCTGGAGGATCTGGTGGTCGCCGCAATGAACGAGGCGCTGCGCCGCGTCGATGAAACGTCGCAGGCGCGCATGGCCGGCTTTACGGCCGGGATGAATCTGCCGGCCGGAATGAAGCTGCCCTTCTGATGGCAGCGCCATCGAGTCTCGAAAAGCTCATCGAAGCCCTGCGCTGCCTGCCGGGGGTCGGCCCCAAGTCGGCGCAGCGCATGGCCTACTACCTGCTGCAGCACGACCGGCAGGGCGCACAGCAATTGGCCGATGCTCTGCAGCAGACGCTGGCAGCCCTCAAGCATTGCCAGCGCTGCAACACCTTTACCGAAAGCGATATCTGCGATCGTTGCCTGTCGGCGAAGCGCGATTCCAGCCTGCTGTGCGTGGTGGAAACGCCGGTCGACATGAACATGATGGAGCAGACGCATTCCTACAACGGCCTGTACTACGTGCTAATGGGCCGGGTTTCTCCGCTCGACGGTATCGGTCCGCGCGAACTGCAGCTCGATCGCCTGCTGGCGCGGGCGAGCGACGGCATCGTGCGGGAGGTGATCCTGGCGACCAATTTCACGAACGAGGGCGAAGTGACGGCGCATTACCTGACCGAGCGGCTGAAGAGCAGGGGACTCAATGTTTCGCGAATCGCGCGCGGCGTGCCGGTGGGCGGCGAGCTCGAATTCGTCGATCCCGGAACGCTCGCGCAGGCCGTGCGAGAGAGAAAAACGCTTATAAATTAGTCTGTTATGTACTATGGTGTTTTTTTCTTGAAAGGAAATCGCGTATAATCAAGGCCTTGTCTGAAGATAGCGGATTCGCTTGCCCCGGGATTGGTCGATGAGCGGAAAGAACAACGTGGATTGCCACAGGCGGCGGCTGGTGATGGCGACTGCCGCCCTCAGCGGGGCGGGCGTCGTGGCTGGGGCGGCGCCTTTCGTCTCCGGCATGCTTCCCTCCAGACGGGCCGAGGCTGTCAGGGCGCCGGTCGAAGTCGATATCTCCGGACTGATGCCGGGACAAGTGCTGACCGTCGATTGGGGCGGCAAGCCGGTATGGGTTTTCCATCGCAGCCGGGAAATGCTGGACATCCTGCCGGAACTGGACTGCGCGCTCTCCGATCCACGATCCGAAATGAAGCAGCAGCCGGATTCCTGCCGGAATCCGACGCGTTCCATCAAGCCCGGTCTCCTGGTAGCCGTGGGGCTTTGCACGCATCTTGGCTGCTCGCCTTCGGCGAAGTTCAAAAAGGGCGGGGAGGAGGGAATGCGGGACGACTGGCCCGGAGGCTTCGTCTGCGCCTGCCACGGCTCGGCTTTCGATTTTGCCGGGCGTGTTTTCCGCGGCGGCGTCGCCTCGCGCAATCTCGAGATACCTCCGCATACCTACCTTACCGAGCAGCGTATTCTCATCGGCGAGAATACGGCGGAGGCGTAGGCCATGGGCGCCCACGTGGAAGGAAAATACGAACCCGGTGAGGCTCGGCGGCAAGGAACACTGCTGGCATGGGTCGACGAGCGTTTGCCGCTGACGAAGCTGTGGCGGCGCCATTTCTCCGAATATCCAGTGCCGAAGAATCTCAATATCTGGTACGTCTTCGGGGTTCTGGCCGTTCTTGTCCTCGTCATTCAGGTGCTTACGGGGATTTTCCTGGCGATGTTCTACAAGCCCGACGCAGCGCTGAACGAAAACGGGCTGCCGGCCGCTTTTGCCAGCCTCGGCTACATCATGAACGACGTCAACTGGGGTTGGCTGATCCGCACGATGCATTCGACAGGGGCCTCGGCCTTTTTCGTGGTGGCCTATCTGCACATGTTTCGCAGCCTGCTCTATGGTTCTTACCGCCAGCCGCGCGAGCTGGTCTGGATTCTCGGCATGCTGGTTTATCTGCTGCTGACGGCCGAGGCGTTCACGGGCACGGTTCTGCCCTGGGGGCAGATATCCTACTGGGGCGCACAGGTCATCATCAATCTGTTTTCCGTTGTGCCCTGGGTCGGGGAAACGCTGGCGACGTGGGTTCGCGGCGATTACGTCCTCGGCGGTGACACGCTCGGCCGTTTTTTCGCGCTTCACGTCATCGCCATCCCGCTGGCGCTATGCGGACTGGTGGCCTTGCACATCGCGGCCTTGCGCCAGGTCGGTTCAAACAATCCGGAGGGTATTGAAATTGGCGGTAGTGGTAGTGACAAAGGGATTTCGGCAGATACGATTCCTTTTCATCCCTACTACACGGTGAAGGACTTTGCCGCTGCCGCAGTTTTTCTGACCGTGTTTTTCGCCGTCGTATTTTTCGCGCCCGAGGGCGGCGGGTATTTCCTGAAATACGGAAATTTTTCCCCTGCCGATCCCTTGAAACCGCCTCAAAACGTGGTGCCCATCTGGTATTTCGCCCCTTTTTACTCGATCCTGCGTTCCGTGACCTGGACTTTTTTCGGGCTGGAAGCCAATTTCTGGGGGGCGGCCGCGATGGGGGGCTCCGTCGCGGTCATGATTTTCCTTCCCTGGCTCGACCGCAGCCCCGTCAGATCCATCCGCTACCGGGGACCGATGCATAAATGCTTCCTGGCGTCGTTCGTGGCCGCCTTCCTGGCGCTCGGCTATCTGGGTTTACAGCCGTTTTCCCCGGTTAATCAGGCTGTTTCGCAGTTTTGCACGCTGGTTTATTTTTCGTTCTTTTTGCTGATGCCGTGGTACTCCAGGATCGATAAGTGCCGCCCGGCGCCGGAAAGGCTATCTTTTCGATGAGTGCGAACCGGAATTCGTTCCTGACGGCGTGGATTCTGCTACTGGCCCTGTTGGTGCCGGCAGCCGTTTTCGCTCTGGAAACGAAGCCGCGCGAGCGTCTGGACGAGGCGCCGGACGTCAGTAGCGATCGGGCGGCATTGTCGAACGGAGCGGTGCTTTTCGTCGATTATTGCCTGGGGTGCCATGGCCTCGGCCTGATCCGCTACAATCGGCTGACGGAACTCGGCATTACGGATCGGCAGATCAGGAGCCAGTTGCTGTCTTCTTCGGAAAATGTCGGAGAGCCGGTACGGGTAGCGGCGCGTGCCCCAGAAATGAGACAATGGTTCGGTATCGTTCCACCGGATCTGTCGCTGGCGGCGCGGGCTAGGGCTTCGGCCGAAGGAAGCGGAGCGGACTGGTTGTATACTTATCTGCGTTCGTTCTATCGTGACGAAAACCGACCTGCCGGCTGGAACAACGCGCTTTATCCCGATTCCGGGATGCCCCATGTTTTCCGGCTGGAGCAGGGGGTGCAGGAATTGGCTGCGGATGGCAGGAGCTTGGCCGTTTCGCAGTCCGGCCGGTTGACGCGGGAGGCGTTTGACAGGCAGATGGCCGACCTGGTCGGCTTCCTGGTCTGGGCAGGCGATCCTGCCGCTGGTGTTCGCAGGCAGTTGGGTGTTGGGGTTTTGGCGTTTCTGGTCGTTCTTTCAGGCGTGGCTTACGCGCTGAAAAGGGAATACTGGAAAGACGTTAAGAATAATTGATAACCGCCTGTTTTCAGGCATCGGCGTGGGCTGCGGACTTCGGACCGTTGAAATGCCGCTTGTTTTTGTGAGGTGTTGATCATGATGAATCTTTATTCGGGCACGACCTGTCCGTTCAGTCAGCGTTGCCGTATCGTCCTGTACGAAAAAGGCATGGATTTCCAGGTCATCGATGTTGACCTTTTTGCCAAGCAGGAAGACATCGCCATGGTCAACCCCTATGGGCGGGTGCCGGTCCTGGTCGAGCGCGATCTCATCCTTTATGAGCCCAACATCATCAACGAATACATCGACGAGCGTTTTCCGCATCCGCAGTTGATGCCGGCCGATCCGATCATGCGCGCGCGTGCGCGCCAGCTCCTGGTTACCATGGAGCGGGAGGTGTTTGCGCACATCGACGCGCTTGAAAAGAATCTGAAAACGGCGGACAAGGCGCGCCAGACGATACGGGAGCGGCTGACGGAAATGGCCCCTGTCTTCGTCAAGCAGAAACACATGCTGGGTGAGGATTTCTCCATGCTTGACGTGGCTATCGCGCCGTTGCTCTGGCGGCTTGACCACTACGAAATCGAACTGCCGAAATCGGCGGCGCCGCTCATGAAATATGCCGAACGGATTTTCAGCCGCCAGGGGTATATCGATGCGTTGACGCCTTCGGAAAAGGCGATGCGTCGTTGATGCCGTTTTCGGCGCCATTTTTTGGATGTTGTTGCCTCCGTTCGCGAACGAAAACCTGAGAGGATCTTTTGAATACGGGCATACCTGAGAATTTACCGTCTACCAAACCCTACCTTATCCGCGCCATTCACGAGTGGTGCACCGATAACAGTTTCACGCCGCACGTCGTGGTGAAGGTGGATGACGCCGTACGCGTTCCGCGTGAATTCGTACGGGATGGGCAGATCGTCCTCAATATCGGCTATGAGGCGACGGGCGGTTTGCAGATTGCCAACGATATGGTCAGTTTCAAAGCGCGCTTTGGCGGCGTGGCGCGCGACATTTCTTTCCCGACGGCAAACGTCATTGCCGTCTATGCCCGCGAGAACGGCGCCGGGATGGCGTTCGAAATGGAGAGCGGCGGTTCTGCGGCCGTCAAGGAGCAGGGCAGCATTCCCAAGCCGGATGGGGACGGCGGCGATCCGGAGACTCCACCTCCGATCGGCCGGCCGAAATTGCAGCGGATCAAGTAGTCGCTTGGTTCACCTTGTGCCGCGGGCAAAAGGTGAACTCTGCGTGGTTTTGACCTGTTTCGATTTGAGGAGGAAAACCAAAGACATCCGGACTATCCTTTAATTTTGGCCATCGTTGGCGCGCTGGTATTTCATTGTCATGAAAAAGCAATAGTTTGAGGAGAAAATATCGAAAATGGAAATTATGTCGTTACTGACGTCACCGGAAGCATGGATAGCATTTTTTACACTGACTGCCTTGGAATTGGTTCTTGGCATCGATAACATCATTTTCATTTCGATCCTGGTCGATCAACTGCCGAAACAGAGCCGCGAAAAAGCTCGCAAAATCGGCTTGTTTTTCGCCATGTTCATGCGCATCGGCCTGCTGATGCTCCTGTCGTGGATCGTCGGCGCGACAGCGCCTTTGTTCACCGTCCTCGACCAACCGATTTCTCCGCGCGACCTCATCCTGATTGGCGGCGGCCTCTTCCTGCTATGGAAGAGCACCCAGGAAATCCACCATCTGCTCGAAGGACCGGAGGAGGAAACGCACGCAAAAAAGATCAAGGCGACGTTTTCTTCGGTCATCATGCAGATCATGATCATCGACCTCGTTTTTTCTCTGGATTCCATCATCACCGCGGTCGGCATGGTCGACAATATTCCGGTCATGATCGCTGCGGTCGTAGCATCGGTGGGGTTGATGATGGTATTTGCCAACGGTATCGGCAACTTCGTTTCCAACCATCCCACGATCAAGATGCTGGCATTGTCGTTCCTCCTGGCGGTCGGTATGGCGTTGGTGGCCGAGGGGCTTGGTCATCACGTGCCGAAGGGCTATATTTACTTCGCGATGTTCTTTTCGCTGGTGGTGGAGGCGCTCAATCTGCGCATGCGCAAGAAGCATGGCGACTTCGAGACGACCAAGCATAAACACGAGGAGGCGCATCCTCCCTCATCCGAGGGTTAACGTTCCTGGAGGACTGTTCACATCATATCAATGGACATATTTCTTCTCCTGCTGTTGATTTTGCTCAACGGCGCGTTGGCCATGTCGGAGATCGCCGTCGTTTCGGCGCGCAAATCGCGCTTGCAGAAACTGGCGGATGACGGGGCTCCCGGAGCGCAGACGGCTCTGCAACTGAGCAACGAGCCGTCCAGCTTCTTATCGACGATACAGGTGGGCATTACCACGGTGGGTATTTTGAGCGGGGCCATCGGGGAAAACGCGTTGGCCGATCCGCTGGCCGAGTGGATGTCCGCTGTTCCGTTTCTGCAGCCCTATGCAAAAGGGATTGCCTTGACGGTGGTTGTCGTGGTGTTGACCTATTTCTCGGTCGTGATCGGCGAGCTGGTGCCCAAGCGGCTGGCGCTGCTTGCGCCCGAGGGCATCGCTTCCTTCGTTTCCAAGCCGATGATCTGGCTGGCCCGCATTACGAATCCACTGGTCTGGCTGCTTTCGTCGTCGTCGTCGGTGATCCTGCGGCTGATCGGAGCCCGGCGCAATAACGACGTTCCGGTGACGAACGACGAGATCAACGTACTGATGGAGCAGGGGGCCGAGGCCGGCGTATTCCACGAAAGCGAACAGGCGATCGTTTCCAACGTCCTGCGCCTGGACGAGCAGCGCATCTCCTCGATCATGACACATCGCAACGATATCTACGTGCTGGATCTCGATGAGCCGGAGGAGGAGATCCGGACCGGTCTGTCCGAGTGTCCGTATACGCGGATCGTCGTTTGCCGCGACGGTCTGGAACACATCGCTGGAATCTTGCGTACGGCCGACCTGCTCAAGCTGGCGCTGTCCGGCGAGAAACTCGATATCGAGCGCTATTTGCGCCCGCCGCTGTATGTTCCGGAAGGCGTGACCACGACTCACCTCATGGAAAGCTTCCGCAAGGCGCGCCAGCAGTGCGCCCTGGTCGTCGACGAGTACGGAGAGCTGCAAGGGCTGGTGACTCTGACGGATGTGCTGGCGGCAATCGTCGGCGATATTCCCTCTTCGGACGAATTCGAGGAACAGGATATCGTCGAGCGGGAGGACGGCTCCTGGCTGGTCGATGGCAGCGTGTCGATCGATCGTCTCAGATCGGCTATCGACATCGAGGATGATCTGCCGGGCGAAGACGAAAACGCCTATAACACATTGGGCGGTCTGGCTATGTACGTGCTGGGGCGTATCCCGGTCGTGCCGGACTCGTTTCAGGCGAACGAATTCCGTTTTGAAATTATCGACATGGACAAGAATCGGGTCGACAAAATGCTGCTCACGCGGCTGACCGGCGAAATGCCGAAAGGTAATGAATTTGTCGAGGAAAACTAAAGTTCCATGACCAGTGCCTGAAACACGGGGGCATGGGTTTCGCGCAAAAAAAGTGCTTGTACTTCGGCCTTTGCGTACGTGGTTTTCACGCTTCTTTTGTGCGCACCAGCCCCTTCCCCGGACAGGTGTACGACATTCGTTGTGAAGCCGTTAATAATGTCACGCGCGCCATTGCCCGCTTCAATTATCCTGGCACCTGTATCAACGTAGCGGTCTGTGGAAAGCAGTTCATCGACCGGGGCACAAATCGAAACTTACTATTGAACGAGCCAGTTATGGGCGCCAGACATTACGTACTATCACCTGCCAAACGCGCAAGACGCTGCTTTTTCTGCCTGGCAATACTGGGCAGCGTTGTCGCCGGTACGGCTTATGCAAATCTCCACAAAGGCGGGTGGAACATCGGGGAAACCATCATCGCTTCCGCAGCGACTCCCGAAAACAAACAGCCGCCGTCTGCAGCCGCGAACAATCCGCCGGACGCAGCGCATGATGCAGCCTCTCCCATGAAATTAACGATGTTCGAAGCCCTGATACCCTCACATTAGAGACCTGAGTAAAGCGCCTATCGAGGCGCTTTTTTTTCGCGCTGCGCTTCGATCAGCGCGCCGAGCGCCTCAATTTGATTGCCGGCAGCATCGAAATTCGCTACATCGAGCCATGCTTCATAGGCTCCCTCGAGTACAGGCCACTCGGCGTCGATGATCGAATACCATGCCGTATCGCGCGTGCGCCCCTTATAGACGACCGCTTGCCGGAAAATCCCCTCGAACCGAAAACCGTAGCGTAGCGCCGCAGCACGTGAAGGTGCGTTCAGGTGATCGCACTTCCATTCGAGGCGGCGATAGCCGAGTTCATCGAACACGCGTTTTATCAGCAGATACATCGCCTCGGTCGCTATGCGTGTGCGCCTGAGTTTGCGGGAATAGGCGACAAAGCCGACCTCAATGACGCCGTTGTTCCGATCGATGCGCATCAGCGCAAATGTTCCCAGCGCCATGCCGCTCGATTTGTCAACGATGGCGTAATGCAGCGGGTCGCCACTGGCGGCAATTTTCGCCAGATGACCGCGGTAAGCCTCGGCATTGGGGAAAGGGCCAACAGACATGTAGGTCCAGTCGCGACTGTCGGGCGCTGCCGCATAGGCGGCCAGCAGCGCTTCGCCGTGGCGCTCGGTGCTTATCGGCTCGATGCGGCAAAAGCGCCCTTCGACAGGAGTGCGCGGCGGGAGCGGCCGCGGTGTCCAGCTCGGCAAGCCGCGGCCGATGGGTTGCCCGTACTCATTGGTAGTCCAGTTCTCCGCCGTGTCGAGGGTGTGGTCCATGTAGCGGTCTCTCCCTAAAGTCTCTCTGTGATCTTACTCCAGACGCGCCAGGCTTTCGAGTATCCGGCCGACGGCCTCTTCAGCCTGCAGTTTCGCCGTGTCCAGGATCAGATGCGCCCTGTTCCAGGGATCGTATTCCCGGTCGACGACCTTTTGCCAGGTCGGCAGGGCAAGGCCGGGAATATCCGACGAGCGGTTGGCAATCCGTAGCTTGTGCTGCGCTATGTCGGAACAGACGACTTCGATTTCCAGGTAGCCAGCGTTCTCCTTGATGGCCACATTTCGCCAGGCGGCGCGCGTGATTTGCAGCGGATTCACCGAGTCCGCCACCACCGACAGGCCGAGGCGCAGATTGTCCGCAGCCAGGGCGTACGCCGCATCGTATCCCGACCCGCCCAGATCGCCTGGGCAGTTTACGAGTCCCGATCGCACGAGCGCCTGCTCCAGGGTATCGATGCGCAAGTAGACGGCGGAAAGCCGTTGGGCCACTTGCTGGGCTATCGTCGTCTTGCCGACGCCAGGCAGTCCACCGAAAATCAGAAGCATTTCCCACCTCCGCGGGGCATGTGGAACGTGATACAGAAATCTCGGCTCAGCGTCTCAATTTCCGGCAAAGAATTCGGATGCAAAACGGCGGAACGTTTCGAGCGCCGGGTTTTTATGGTCGTCCCGCCACGCCATTCTTCCTTCTACCGTAGCGTTTTTTTGACTCAACGGTTTGAAAACTATGTCGCTGAATTGGAATTGCGACACGAAGGCCGGTACGATCGAAACCCCCATCCTTGTTCGCACCAGGCCCACAACGGTAAGAACCTGATCGAGATGTTGAATGAATCTCGGCACGACACCCGCCGAAACGAATAACCCATTGACGAGACTGTAGAAATACCTGCCTTGTCCAGGCGAATACATGATGAAAGGCAAGTCGTCCAAATCGCCCAGGGCAATCTCGTCGGCCGACGCAAGCGGGTGATCGAGCGGCAGGACGACCATCAGGGGATCACGATAGACCGTCTGGTGCTTCAAGGGTAAGCGACTCGCCAAAGGCCACAGGAAACCAACGTCGATCGTGTTGCTCTCGAGTGCTTTGAGTTGGTCCACAGTGACCATTTCCCTCAACACGATATCGATCTCCGGTAATGCCTGCTGGGCGGAAGCGATAAGCTTGGGCATCAAATCGAAACCCATGACCGTGGTGAATCCGACTACCACCCGCCCGCTTTGTCCAGTGCTGGTTCGTTGAGCCGTCGTTTCGGCCTGCTTGGCGAGATTCAAAATGCGCCTTGCATCCGTCAGAAAGACGCGGCCGGCGACGGTCAGTTGCACGGTGCGACTCGTCCGTTCAAACAGCTTGACCCCCAAGGAGTGCTCCAGCAGTTGAATTTGTCGGCTCAACGGCGGTTGGGTCATGCACAGACGTTCCGCGGCGCGCCCGAAATGCAATTCCTCCGCCACGGTAATGAAGCAAACAAGTTGTGAGAGGTCGTGGATCATTCCCGATATTGTATTGATTGATTCGTATTATGTCTCGTTTTGATATCGGGACGATACTATGATTTTTGAACGGATTTCGATTGACCAAGCTGTGCCGAAAAACATCATGACGTTGAATTTGGTTATAAAAGGGAGGGTCCAGTGAAAAAAAACAGTTTGAAGGCAAGACTAAAACAGGGCGAGCGTGTTCTGGGAACGATGATCACCGTTTTCGACAATCCCGAAATCGCCAAAGTAGTGAAGGTATGCGGCTTCGACTGTTTCATCGTCGATTGCGAACATGGAAACTTCGACTACGGTGCCGTGGCCAATATTCTGGCTATGGCGCGGGAGATCGGAATAGCCGGTATCGTTCGCGTTCCGGAAGCCAGGCGGGAACCGATTCTGAAGTACATGGAAATGGGCGCTGCCGGCCTGTTGTTACCAAACACCGATACGCCGGAGCAGGCCCGGGCACTCGTCGATTATTCCAAATACCTGCCGATGGGCAAGCGAGGCGTGTCGCTGCTGCGCCCTCACACCGGTTTTGAAAAAATTGAAGACTCGGCTGAGTACATGCGGGAGGCCAACGCGGATACCTTGCTCATGGTGCAGATCGAATCGCCGCTCAGTGTGCAGCACGTCGAAGCGATTCTCGATGTTGACGGGATCGATGCAGCCTTTATCGGCCCAAACGATCTGACGCAGAACATGGGTATCTTCGGGCAATACACGCATTCCGATTACATCGGCGCGCTCGACCGCGTCATTGAGGCGGCGCGCCGGAGAGGAAAATTCTCCGGCATTCACCTGACTTCAGGCACCGCGTTGAAGCCGTGGATCGAAAAAGGCATGACGCTCAACCTGTGCGGAAACGAAGTGCTTCTTATGATGAAGGCGGCTGAGCAGATCGTTGCTGAAGTAAACAGCTTTCCCGTTGTTCGCCGCTGAATCGAGTTTACGTTCCTCCAATGGCGGCCAGAGGACGATTACCGGCACGAAAGAGAATCAGGGAAAGCAGAAATCGGCAATCGATGCGCATATCGAATCGATCGATTCTGATTACGCATTGATTACGTATATATATTTTATAGGATACTTACGATACCAATCTGCAATTGACTCAGAAGCGCCAATGAAGTGATTCGGGCTGTTGGCGCTTTCTATAAAAAACCATGGGTCGATGCTAAGAACAACGAATGGGAGGCTTCTGTTTTAAGGGAGCACTGTCGATGCGGCGGAAAAGACGCCTGATTTGCAGTGGTTGAATCATCCGCCGTAGTTGGCGGTATTTTCAAAATCAATTAGTTCACGGAGGGGTATATGAAACGCTCGTCGATTTTTTCCGTTGCCACGAAATTCCTTTCTGCCACAGCAATCGCGACGTCATTGCTGGGTTTGTCGCAACCGGCTTCCGCCGCCGACGAATTCAACCACATGGTGCGCATCATCGTGCCGTTTGCACCAGGGGGCACTTCCGACATTCTGGCGCGGATCATTGCGCCGAAGCTCTCGGCGGCCATCGGCCAGACGGTCATCGTCGAGAACAAAACGGGGGCAGCAGGCAACGTGGGCGCTGACGCAGTAGCCAAGGCGCCCAAGGACGGGCACACCCTGCTCCTGACGGACGCAGGCTCGGTGGCGACTTCGCCCAGCCTCTTCGGCAACCTGACCTACGATGCGGAAAAAGACCTGGCGCCGGTCGGTATCGTGATGTTCGCTCCGTACGTGCTGGCAGTTCATTCGTCGGTGCCCGTCAAAACAGTCCAGGAGCTGATCAAATACGGCCAGGACAATCCTGGAAAGCTGGCCGTGGCCAATTCGGGGATCGGCGGCATCAATCATATCGCTGCGCTGATCATCGGCAAGGAAAAGAACATTACCTGGAAATACGTACCCTACAAGGGCGGTGCCGCGGCCTCGCGTGCCGTGGTCTCAGGCGAATCGAACACGATCATCAACGGGGCAACGGCGACGCTGCCCTTCGTGACAAACGGGCAACTCGTCGGGCTGGCGGTAACCGGCAAATCGCGGTTGAAAAATGCCCCCGATCTGCCGACATTCAAGGAAATCGGCCTGCCCGCCGCCGACTATGGAACTCTTCAGGCAATCTTTGCCACAGGCGGTACACCGCCTGCAGTGGTTCAGCGGTTGAACGAGGAATTGAACAAGGTTCTGGCGATGCCGGAGATTCAGCAAAAGATCGCCGAACAAGGCGGCGAAGTGCAAAGCGGCAAGCCTGAGGATCTTCAGAAATGGCTGCACGAGGGCATCAAGGCCTACGGGGCGGAGATTCGCGCGGCCGGTATCAAAGGCGAATGAAACATGTCGCACGATTCTGAACCCGCCAAGCGCCGCCCAGGACTTGAGGACCTGCTGTTCGGCCTCTTCCTGGTAGCGCTTGCGCTCGTCGTTTTCGTCAGTACGCGCAGGCTCACGGTCGGCACGGCGGCCAACATGGGACCGGGCTACGTCCCCCAGGCGATTGCCTGGGGCATGACGGCCTTCGGCGTATTCTTCGTCGGCAAATCCTTGGTGGTTCCGGGCGAACGCATCCTGCCGCCGTACTGGCGGGGGCTGATCCTGATTCCGCTCGCGGTGGCGGTCTTCTGTCTGCTCGTCATGCCGGCCGGGCTGGCGATTGCCAGCTTCCTGGCCATGCTCGTGGCCAGTGCCGCCAGCCCGGAAACCCGCCCGGTCGAGATCGTCATCTTCAGCGCCATCATGTCGGCGGCTTCCGTGCTCGTTTTCGTTCGGGCACTGGCGCTGCCGGTTCCCATCTTTCCCTGGTAGGACCGTATGGAACTCCTCGACAACTTAATGATCGGGTTCGCCACGGCCCTGCAGTGGCACAACCTGCTGTATTGTCTGATGGGCGCTCTGATCGGCACCATGATCGGCGTGTTGCCCGGCATCGGCCCGGTGCCGACAGTGGCATTGCTGCTGCCCTTTACCTTCGGCATGTCGCCGGCCTCCGGCTTCATCATGCTCGCCGGCATCTTCTACGGCGCCCAGTATGGCGGTTCGACGACAGCGATCCTGGTCAACATCCCCGGAGAGACGTCCGCAGTCATTACCTGTCTCGACGGCCACCAGATGGCCCGTCAGGGGAGGGCCGGCACGGCGCTGGCCATTGCCGCCCTGTCGTCCTTTTTCGCCGGCACGGTGGCGACCTGCGTGATTGCCTTGTTGAGCGGACCGCTCTCCAGGCTTGCGTTGAGTTTCACCGCCGTCGAGTTCTTCAGCCTGATGGTGCTCGGGCTTGTCGCCGCGGTGATTCTGGCGCACGGGTCGGTCGTCAAGTCCCTGGCCATGGTCGGCATTGGGCTGTTGCTCGGCATCGTCGGCATCGACGTCAATTCCGGCGCTCAGCGCATGACCTTCAATATCCCGGAGTTCGCCGATGGTCTGGATTTCGTGTCGGTCGCCATGGGTTTTTTCGGTCTGGCCGAGATCATCAGCAATATCGAAAAACCTTCGCAGCGCGTCCTCGTCAAGCAGAAGCTGAAAGACCTCTTTCCCACGTTGGCCGACCTGAAAGCCGCTTTCCCGGCAACGGTCCGGGGGACCGTCATCGGTTCGGTTCTGGGCGTGCTGCCCGGCGGCGGCGCCGCTTTGCCGCCGTTTTCCGCTTACGCCATCGAGAAAAAGATCGCGCGCGATCCTTCCCGCTTCGGCAAGGGGGCGATCGAAGGCGTGGCTTCGCCGGAGGCGGCCAACAACGCCGGCGCGCAGACGAGCTTCATCCCGCTGCTGACTCTCGGAATTCCTTCCAACGCCCTGATGGCCCTGATGATCGGGGCGCTGATGATCCACGGCATCCAGCCGGGACCGCAGATCATGACCGAGCAGAAGGAACTCGTCTGGGGGGTTATCGCCAGCATGTGGACCGGCAACCTGATGCTGCTGGTGATCAACCTGCCGCTCATCGGCATCTGGGTGTCCTTGCTCAAGGTACCGTATCGCCTGATGTTTCCGGCGATTTTGCTGTTCTGCTGCATTGGCGCCTACGGGGTCAACAATAGCGTCGTCGATGTCTGGCTGATGCTCGGTTGCGCGATCGTCGGCTATTTCTTCATCAAGGTGAAGGTCGAGACGGCGCCGCTGCTGCTGGGGTTGGTGCTGGGACCGCAGCTGGAAGAGAATCTGCGCCGGGCCATGCTGCTCTCCGACGGAGATTTCAGCATCTTCGTCACGCGCCCGATCAGCGCTTTCCTGCTCGGTACCGTGGCCGTGATCCTGCTCGTGCTTCTCTCGCCGGCCATCCTCAAAAAACGTACCGAAATCGTCGAGGCAGAAGGGTAGGATGCAGACGATCCGACGGCTTTGAACGAGAGCGGCATAAGCCAAGACATTCCGTAGGATTCAATACGACCACCGATGGCTGCGGCGGGCTATACCGCAGCCATATTCTGATCAGGAAGTCCTGGCAAAACGGTTTCGGCATTGTTGTGACTTTTTGCCGTACTGCGTGACCAGTCCACTCGGAGTGTCTGGGCAGAACCGTTTCATTCTGTAATTCCATTTATAAATCGCGATTGACTTTGTCGCCTTCGCCTTCGCCCTGCCGTGCCACAGCACTGTCTTCGGCCCGGCTTCGTGTAACTCAGGATTTATACATGGAATTACGGCTTCAAAGCGAAGTTTCCTGGCGCCATTTTCTTGTCGGTGAAAGGAAATTGTGCCTTGTCTTCCTGCAGATCGGTTTTTTTCGTCCGTTTTGACTGAGCAAGACGTCCTTTTCACCCCCCTTGAACTGCGGGTTCCTGAAAAATGGAACAAAAGGGACGATTGCGCGCGATAGTCGCCCTTTGTTGCACGATTATCGCGCAAAAGAGCCAAAGTGCGATCGACGCTCCGAAAACCAAGGGGTAGCATGCCCAAAAAATAAAAGAATGTTGATGTCCTCATTCAGGAGCTGGGCATGAAAGATTTTACGCAATTTCAAGTCACAGAAACACGGACGGCCTCGGTCGGGATAGCGGCTGATTCAGTTGTCCACGCGTTTGCTTGAGGTAGGCCGCCGGCATGAAACAGATCAAAGTGGGCGGAAAAACACTCGGCAATGCGGACCAGCCTCTGGTTTGCATGGCGCTGGCCGGCAAAACGCCGGTGGCCATAATGAACGAGCTGGCCGCGATTGTTCCCCACCGCCCTGACCTGATCGAATGGCGCGTCGATGTCTTCGAAGGCGTCATCGACATCGCGCTCGTGATTGAGCTGGCCTCGGAAATCAAGGTGGCGGCGGGCGGCATCCCGATCATTTTTTCCTGCCGCGCGATGGACGAAGGCGGCGGCCTCAACGTTCTCAACGACGCGGATATCGTGAAGCTGTATGTGGCAGCGTGCGCCAGCCGTTGCGTGGACTTGATCGATTATGAAATGAGCAACTCGGCCGCGCATATTGCGTTGCTGCGCGAGATATCGCGGGATAACGGCGTGACGATGATCATGTCGTATCACAACCACCAGGCTACTCCCGAAGAAAGCGTCATCATGGACAAATTCTATGAAGCCGAGTGCCTCGGCGCGGATGTGGGGAAGGTTGTCGTGATGTCCGGCAAACAGGAAGACGTGTTGGTGTTGCTGGGGGCAACACTGAAAGCCAGCCGGGTGAGCAGGATCCCGCTGATCAGCATATCGCTGGGAAGCCTGGGAACCCTGTCGAGGATTTTGGGCTGGATCTGCGGTTCGGCGGTGACGTTCGGCGTCGATGAAAATCGCATGGCGCCGGGGCAGATCCCCGTCGAGGAATTGCGCTCCGTCCTGGCGTCGGTACGCCAGACGGTGTTCAGCGCCGCTGCTTGAGGGATCGGAAACACCGGGGTACGAAAAGGTTTGGAGCGGTTTGGATTGATCGGCAAATGCCGGTAGCAACAGTTTTCACTATTTAACCAAGAGGGGAAAGATCGATGAAAAAGGATCTGGTATCGAATCAGTTGGTACGTTATCTGGAAGAGCGTGGCGTCGAGCATATTTTTGGCCTGTGCGGTCACACCAACATCGCCGTTCTGGCGGCGCTTGAAAAGAGCAAGAAAATCCGCTTCGTGAATACGCGCCACGAACAGATCGCCGCGCACATGGCTGACGGTTATGCCCGCGCCACCAAAAAAGCCTCGGTCGTCCTGTCGCACCTCTCGCCGGGCCTGACCAACGCCTGTACCGGCGTGGCCAACGCCTCGCTCGACTCCATCCCGATGGTCGTCATCGCCGGCGACGTGCCGACCCACTATTACGGCAAGCACCCGCACCAGGAAGTCAACCTGCATGCGGACGCTTCGCAGTGCGAAATCTACCGTCCGTTCTGCAAGCGCGTCTGGCGCGTCGACTCCGTGCACCTGATTCCGGAAATTCTCGAAAAGGCCTTCATCCTGGCCGAAAGCGGCCGTCCCGGCCCGGTCCTGGTCGACGTGCCGATGGACATCTTCTCCAAGGAAATCGACGTGGCCCTGTTCGACCGCGTTCTGGCGAACACCCGCACGCTGGCCAAGCCCTCGATGGACGATGAGACCGCCGAGAAAATCGTCAAGCAGCTGCTGGCCGCCAAAACCCCATTGATGTATCTCGGCGGCGGCGTCATGCTGGCGGACGCCACGGCTGAAATGCGCGAATTCGCCGAGCATCTGCAGTTGCCGGTGGCGCACACGCTGATGGGCAAGGGTGCGCTGCCCGACGATCACCCGCTGATCCTCGGCATGACTGGCTTCTGGGGCACCAAGTTCATCAACGAGAAGTGCAAGGCAGCCGACTGGATCATCGGCCTCGGCACCCGCTTCTCCGAAGCCGACTGCAGCTCGTGGGAAGCCGAGTACACCTTCAACTTCCCGCCGACGCAGCTCATTCACATCGACATAGACCCGGCGGAAATCGGCCGCAACTACCCAGCCGCCATCGGCGCGGTTGCCGATCTCAAGCAGGCATTGACGGTACTCAACCGCGTGGCGAAGAAACTCTGCCCGCAGGGCGTCAAGCGCCCCGAACTGGTCGCCGAAATGGCCGCCAACCGCAAGAGCTTCGTCGAGAGCAACAAGGAATGGGCGCAAAGCAGCGACTTTCCGATGACGCCGCAACGCATTCTGGCCGATCTGCGCCAGGCGCTGCCGCGCGACTCCTACATCTGCACCGACGTGGGCTGGAACAAGAACGGTCTGGCGCAGCAATATCCGGTGTATGAGCCGGGCACCATCTTCACGCCGGGCGGCTTTGCCACCATGGGCTTCGGTTCGCCGGCAGCCATGGGCGCCAAGGTCGCGCTGAAGGACAAGGTCGTCGTGGCGCTGGTCGGTGACGGCGGCTGGGGACAGAATCCGGCGGTGCTGGCCACGGCCAAGGAAAGCAACATCCCTGTCATCTGGGTGATCATGAACAACCACGCCTTCGGCACCATCGCCGGGCTGGAAAAGGCGCACTACGACACCACCTTCGCCACCGTCTTCGAAGTCGACGGCGAAACCTGGTCGCCGGACTACGCCGCCATCGCCCGCGCCTACGGCATTGAGGGGATCACCGTCAACACCGCTGAAGAATTGCTGCCGGCTTTGCAGAAGGCCGTCGCCATGAACAAGCCGGTGGTGATCGATGTGTACATGAAGAACATCCCGACGCCGACGGCGGGGCACTGGAACATCATGGACATCTACTCGCCGGGCAAGAAGGTTCACCACGTTTCGACGGACTGATGGCCGCTTATTGATTTTGCTGGGGGCACGGTCCCGGCCTTATGGCACCCCGTCGGCAGCACGCGGTGGGGAAGGCCGGGACCGCAGCAATCGGTTTTCGGGCCGCTGGAAAATGAGTTCCGGCGGCCATATGACACACACTATCATTGGAGGGAGTTCTGCATGGCTCTGGAGTTTTCACTGGCGCATTTGACGGCACTGGGTTGCCCGACGCCAGAACTGGTTTATGTTGCCGCACGCGCCGGCTACGATTATGTCAGTCCCCGGCCGATCTATATGGGATTGCCCGGCGAACCCAACTACGCGTTGGCGGACAATCCCGAGATGCTGCGCCAGACCAAGCGTGCGCTGGCCGATACCGGCATCAAGGTTCATGACATCGAGTTGGCGCGGGTGTATGACGACATGCATCCCACCAAATATCTTCCGGCCATGGAAGTTGCCGCCGAACTGGGAGCCAAGGCCGTTTTGTCCAGCATCTGGACGCCCAACATCGAGTACGCCAAGGAGAAGTTCGGCCAGATCTGCGATCTCGCCAAGTCTTTTGGCATGACCGTCGACCTCGAGTACGTGCCGATCGCCGCCGTCAATAACCTGGCCGGCGCCGTCGATGTGCTGCGCTCGGTCAATCGTTCGAACGCCGGCCTGATGCTGGACATGTACCACCTGCACCGCGCGCGCGACAACCGCGACGAACTGAACGACCTGCCGCGCGAATGGTTCCACTTCGCTCACTTGTGCGATGCGCCCGCCGAAATTCCGACCGACATCGAAGCGATGCGCAATGAGTTGCGCGAAGCGCGGCTGTATGTCGGCGAGGGGGGCATCGACATCGACAATATCCTCAATCGTCTGCCGAAGATGGTGTACTCGATCGAACTGCCGCACCTCGCGCGAGCCAAGGAATTCGGTTACGCCGAGCATGCTTTCCGCTGTATCGAGTCGGCCAGGAAATACATGGCCGCCAAGGTCAGGCACGTTTAATCGCATAACCCGAGGGGAGGGTAGTTATATGTGTTTGGATTATTTTGCGGGGAGAAAATCATGATGGCCCGTATCGCCGACGGATATTTCCGTTTTCTCAAGTTCATGGTGGTCGCCTGCATCTCGTTGATGGTCATCCTGGTGCTGGGCAACGTCATCCTGCGCTACGGCTTCAACTCCGGCATTACGGTGTCCGAAGAGCTGTCGCGGTGGTGTTTCGTCTGGCTGACCTTCATCGGCGGCGTGACGGCGCTACGCGAGCATTCCCACCTGGGGATGGAGTCGGTCGTCAGCAAACTGCCGGTCATGGGCAAGAAGATCTGCTACGTGATCAGCCACTTCGTGATGATCGGCTGCGTGATCATGTTCGGCCTGGGCAGCTGGGACCAGACGCTGATCAACATCGGCGTCGAAGCGCCGGCGACGGGGCTTTCTTCC
>JAVBSG010000082.1:0-38495 GCA_031547245.1 Propionivibrio sp. | reverse complement strand
TCGCCGCCGGAGACCGGGGCGTCGAGGTATTCGCATCCCAGCGCACGGATCTTCTGGGCGAATTCCTTGGTCTCGATCGGCGAGATCGAGCTCATGTCGACGACGATCTTGCCGGCCGAGAGCCCTTCGGCGATGCCGTTCGGATCGAACAGCGCGGCGGCCACATGCGGGGTGTCGGGCACCATGGTGATGATGATGTCGGCCTGCAGGGCGACTTCCTTGCCCGAAGCGCAGGCCTTGCCGCCGGCTGCCAACAGCGTCTCCGGAATGCTCGGGATGCTGAACAGAAAGACTTCGTGCCCGCCCTTGATCAGATGCTCGGCCATCGGCGTGCCCATGATCCCCAATCCTACAAATCCCACCTTGCTCATCGTTTGCTCCTGTTCGTCCGGTTGATCGTTTTGATCGCAATTAGCCATAACTGGGCGGCTATTTAAACTTGTCCCGCAGAGCTTGTGAGGCGGTGCGCAGCAGCCCGAGGTCGCTACCGACGGCAATCGCCGTTGCGCCCATTTCCACATAGCGTTTTGCTTCTGCTTCTACCGGCGCGAGGATGCCGACCGGCTTGCCATGCGCCTTTGCGCTGGCCAGGATTTTCTGCATGGCGTCCTGCACTTCCGGGTGTTGCGGGTCTCCCGGATAGCCGAAACCGGCGGACAGATCCGAAGGTCCGATGAAGAGGCAGTCGATGCCATCTACCGCGCAGATTTCGTCGACGGCGGCGACCGATTTGCGGCTTTCGATCTGTGCCAGAACGGCAATGTTGTCGTTACTGATTTTCAGGTAATCCGGCACCGTGCCGTAGCGGTTGCCGCGATGCGAAACCGAGACGCCGCGCACGCCCTCGGGCGGATAACGCGTGGCTGCCACGGCGCGGTGCGCATCGTCCGCCGACTCGATGAAAGGAATCAGGAAATTCTGAAACCCCGAATCGAGCAGGCGCTTGATGACGACCGTATCGTTCCACTGCGGGCGGACGACCGGCGCGCTGCCGCAATCCTTGAGCGCCATCAATTGCGGGATGAAGGAGGTGACGTCGTTGGGCGCATGCTCGCCGTCGAGCAGCAGCCAGTCGAAGCCTGCCAGTCCCATTACTTCCGTGGTGATGTGGCTACCCAGCGAACACCAGCAGCCGACCAGCTTTTTCCCAGCCAACAGATCCTGGCGGAAGCGGTTCGGAAATGCCGGATAGGATGAAATCGTTTGCGACATGGTATTTCTCCGTATATGTCAGCGCACCATGCAGGGGCGCTTGTTGTCGAATTTCCAGCCCGGGATCAGGAATTGCATCGCCACCGCGTCGTCGCGCGCGCCAAGTCCCATGTTCTTGTAGGCCTGGTGCGCTTTTTCGACTTCCGCCATGTCGATTTCTATGCCGAGTCCCGGCTTCTTCGGTACGCTGATCAGGCCGCCTTCGATTTTCAGAGGCTCTTTGGTCAGGCGCTGGCCGTCCTGCCAGATCCAATGCGTGTCGATCGCGGTAACCTTGCCCGGCGCCGCGGCGCCGACGTGGGTGAACATCGCCAGCGAGATATCGAAGTGATTGTTCGAGTGCGATCCCCAGGTCAATCCGAACATCTGGCACAACTGCGCAACGCGCACCGAACCCTGCATCGTCCAGAAGTGCGGGTCGGCGAGCGGGATGTCGACCGACTGCAACTGGCACGAGTGGGCCATTTGGCGCCAGTCGGTGGCGACCATGTTGGTCGCCGTCGGCAGACCGGTGGCGCGGCGGAACTCGGCCATCACCTCGCGGCCGGAGTAACCGTCCTCGGCGCCGCAGGGATCCTCGGCGTAGGCGAGGATGCCGTGCTTGTCGCGGCACAGGCGGATGGCGTCCTTGAGCAGCCAGCCGCCGTTCGGGTCGATCGTGACGCGCGCCTTCGGGAAGCGCTCGTGCAGCGCGACGATGGCCTCCATCTCGGCTTCGCCTGAAAGCACGCCGCCCTTCAGCTTGAAGTCGTTGAAACCGTAGCGTTCGTGGGTCGCCTCGGCGAGGCGGACGATGGCTTCGGGCGTCAGCGCCTCCTCGTTGCGCAGGCGGAACCAGGCGTTGTCGGCTTTAGATTCGTCGCGGTAGGCGAACGTCGTCTTTTTCCGGTCGCCGACATAGAACAGGTAACCGAGGATTTCCACCGCCTCGCGCTGCATGCCTTCGCCGAGCAGCGCCGCGACCGGCACGCCCATGAACTGGCCGAGCAGGTCGAGAAAGGCCGATTCGACGGCGGTCACCGCATGGATCATGGTGCGCAGGTCGAAGGTCTGCAGGCCGCGGCCGCCGGCATCCCGGTCGGCGAAGGCGGAGCGCATTGCGTTGAGCGCACTGTTGTAATCGCCAAGCGTCTTGCCGAGGACGAAGGGACGTGCGTCCTCGATGGTCTGGCGGATTTTTTCGCCGCCGGGTACTTCGCCGAGGCCGGTGTTGCCCGAACTGTCCTTCATGATGACGATGTTGCGGGTGAAGTACGGGCCGTGGGCGCCGGAAAGGTTCAGCTCCATACTGTCCTGGCCGGCCACCGGAATAACCTGCAGGCCGGTAACAACCGGGGCGCCGCTGGTTTTTTGCGATGTTGAAGTCAATTACCCCTCCATTTCTCTACTGTTGTTATCATATGTCGTCGTATGACTTTTTTCAAAGTATAATGAGTCCATAAACTAATTGCAACGGCTATTGACCACATTCTTCCATATTGCCATGACATCATGAATCTTCCCAAAGCATCTGCGCCGCCTCGCAGGCGTTCCATCAGTTTGGCTCAGGAAGTCATGAACGATCTGGCGGGTAAAATCCGTAGCGGCCAGTACAAGCCGGGCGAGAAGTTGCCAACCGAGCCTGAAGTCATGGTGGAGCAAGGGGTCAGCCGTACGGTCGTGCGCGAAGCGATTTCCAGGTTGCAGGCCGCCGGTTTGGTCGAAACGCGCCACGGCGTCGGTACTTTTGTGCTGTCGCCGGCAACTCAGGCGGCCTATCCCCTCGATTTTTCAACCGCGGTAACGATCCGCGATGTGCTGGCGATGCTGGAATTTCGCATCAGCCTGGAGACAGAAGCCGCCGGTCTTGCGGCAGCGCGCCGTACCCCCGGGCAGTTGGAGCACATGCGGCAGGCCTTGGCCGATTTCGAGGATGGCGTCCGCCGTGGAGAATCGTCGGTCGAAGCGGACTTTCAGTTTCATCTGCAGGTCGCCCTGGCGACGCATAATAAATATTTCGAGGATTTTTACCGGCACATGGGGCATACGACGATTCCCCGTACCCGCCTGGATACCTCGCAATTTTCTCCCAGCCCCGGCCAGGGCTACCTGTACAGAACAAACCGCGAGCACGAGGATATTCTCAATGCCATTGAGCGGCAGGATTCCCAGGCCGCGAGTGCCGCGATGCGCATGCATCTCAGCAACAGCCGGGAGCGGCTGAGGCAGGCCAGCGAACTGGCGGAAAAGGAAAGAGCCGGTTTCCTTCCACCTGCCTGAGGTCTTTTCAATACGCGTAGCTAGTGTAGTGTTGCGTTCTTGATTGCACCTAGAAAATGCCTTTAAAGCCGCTCTGCTACTGGGTTTTATATGTACATATTTGCGTGCAACACTACACTAGCAGCCTCGCCCTGTGGGTCGGTGACAGAAGATCCCGTGGTGTAGCAGTCAAGGCGTTTTCAGGAAACCTCCTCTGTTCTGACAGCCTTGCCGCGCTTTTGAACCGGCGCCGCGTTCACAGGTAGCTGTCATTTATCGGGCAAAACGTCGGGTTGGCCTGAATGCCAGATACCTTGCGGCCATAGAAGCTTTTCCTCCTTGCGGTTTCAATAACGGCAGTCCCTGAATACGTCCAGTGTTGACATCTTGTTGTCATTAAGTAATATGACGTACGATGACAAGCTATCAAGAATAACTTTAATAAACGAAAATTTTCACGATTTTCCTGCGGCTCGAGAACCTGGGGGAGGTGGATATGAAATTTACGATGGACTATTACGCCAAGTTTGCTCTGCTCTTCCTTGTGGCGCATGTTCGCCCCCTTCTTTAGCGGCAATCGATGACTCACACAAAACACCCTGCCGGGTAATTCGAAGCATGCGTTGTTTTTCTGGGGTTAATAGGTTTGTATTTCTTTGTCAAAGAGGTGGATAGAATAATAAAACATTAATAATCAGCTAATTGCAACGGTTTTCTACGCGACCGTGTAGTGTTTTCTGCGTAGGCGAAGATCAGTCAGTCCGAACATTCATACCAAAGTCAGGAGGGTCTACTGTGAAACGTAATCTTTCAAATATTGCAGCAGCGTTTGCCGTGTCGTTTACGCTGGCGGCGGTTGTCGCTTGCGGTGGAGGTGGAGGCGGCATCGTGACTCCGGGAGGTTCAGATAACCCGGGAGGTTCGACTGATCCGGGAGGCTCCACCGATCCAGGCGGTTCGGATGATCCGGTAGTTCTCCTACCCGATCGTCAGGCGGGCATGGTCTTCGGGGCGCCGACGACCACCGAAGATTCCGCAGGCAAACAGATCGTCAGCGTCGCCGTTTTGACGCAGAACGGCATGGAACTGATCTCCACCGCTCCGGTGCCTGTCGAGGACGCGGCCAAGATTGCCGCTCAGTTGGCCAGGGGTAACCTCGTTGACTGGATCCCGGACGCAGAGACCAACACTGTCATGGTCATGGAGGAGCCGGCCAAGACGTTCAATGTGATCCTCAAGAAAGGCACCTCGGCGGCCGCGCAATTCAACCTGGCAAAATATGGCCCGTCGGTGACCAGAAATAACGGGGAACCCGGCGCCATGGTGGCTGCCGGATGGGTTTATAACAAGACCGCCAACACGATCACCGTTGGCGACGGCACGATCGTGAAGGCCGACATGGCGGGCCGCGCCTACGACAAGCCGATCAAGCGCTACGAAGACACCTACGCCGTTTCGCCCAATGTGAAGGTCTTCAACGTCAACACGGGCGATTATGCCAGCAGCACCGTGTCCACCTACGCTTCGATTCCGGTCACGGCCAATTACGACTACGCCACGACCTCGCGCCAGGCCGCCTATCTGCTCCTCGACAAGAATTACCTGCACGCAGATGAAGCGAAGGTAGTCGCGATATGGTATTTCACGCCGAAGTCGACTTCCGACGGCAAACCTGTGTGGGACGTGCCGACCACCAGCCCGATGCTTGCCGACAAGGGGACCGATCCCGTTTCCAACAAGCCTTACGTTGAAATCAGTGCCACATCCGTAACGAGCGCGCCATACACACGCAGTACCGAGCCCTTCGAAATGGTCAAGGACACGATGTATTTCGTTGGCGACAACGAAGTGGCCTCCTACATCTTCAAGGCCGACATGGGTACGCCGAACGATCCGTCGGACGACAAGATCATCAAGCTGGACGCCGGTTGGCCCAATAGCGGATACCAGTACTGGAAGAACATGGAACTGGTCGGCATCGACCCGCGTTCCGTCACCGACCTGCTACTCACGCACGGCCACAGCGACCACTATGGCACGGCAATCGAGCAGATGAGGATGATGGACAACGCCGGCAAGACGATGACCCTGTGGGGATCGAAGGAAGACACGATCGGTATCACGTCGGACCTGCAAGGCAATACGTGGAATATTTCAGGTGCAATGCCAGCAAGCGAGACGGAAATTCGCGAGCGGACGACGAAGTTCTACGAGTACGACAAATGGTACGACTTTGGAAACGTCAAGATCATGGTGATCTGGTCGCCGGGCCACACCCCGGGCACGACGAACATGCTGTTCCAGGTCAAGAATCCGACCGACGGAAAGTTCTACACGTTTGGCTACCACGGCGGCTATGGTTTCAACGGACTGACGACGCCGACGGCTTCCAATGGTTGGCTCCGCCTCGACTTCCAACATGGTTTCAGTTATCTGCAGCAGTTGGTCGATGCGGATTATGTTGCTCCGCAGCACACCAACCAGTATCCGATCGTCGAGGTCTTCCAGGCGCTGAAAGCTTACAATCGCGATCCGGCGAATGCTGGCAAGCCGCTGACGATGATGGATGCCATGACATCGAAGGTGTTCGACGCTCCAGAGGTGAACGGTGTCAAGCTGACGAGCGAGTTCTCCAATCAATTGGAGAAACGGCGTTCCGTGGTGTCCTACGCGACGACTGACGCGGGAAACCCCTCGTACGCCAGCCTTGAGACTTCCGGCCCTTTCAAGCCGGGCCGCGAGTCGGGTCTTGCTAACGTGTCCGCGAAGATCCTGGATGATGGCAAGATCATCCGGGGATTCAGCGCCGTTCAGAACAAGAATCCGCTGTTCCCGCTGCTCAAGGACGGTCTGGTCGCAACGGTTGACGCGTACGCCAACGATCCCGACGGCTATTACGTTCAGGTGAAAATCGACGTCATGGATACCGTTTATAAGGGCTATCTACCGGAGGGCTATGTGCAGATCAATCCCAAGACGACTGCCTCGATCACTTACAAGGGAGGTCCGATCGAGTCCATCCATGCGGAGAGGGGAACCAATCATCCGCCGGAATACCTGCGCACACAACGGTTCGGTTCCCTGGCGGAAGCACAAGCGGTTCTTGCGACGATCAAAAAGGGCAATACCTATACTATCGCACTTACCCCTGCTAGCGAAATCGTGGTTCCTCCAGGAGGCATTACCAAAACGTTCCAGTAAGAAGTCTGTTTTTCTGCACACGGCCACGTTCAACGTGCCCGTGTGCAGACGGAGCGCCCAGGGCTGCCACAGGGCGCTTTTTCGTTGATGATATTGATTTCCCGTCCAGAACCCTGCTGGCAGAATCGCCTGAAAAAACAACCCCTGCATCCGCCATCAAAGGCGTGGTGCAGGGGTTCGAACTACTGGTTGATGCCGCGGTAATGCGTTATGGCGTTACCGTCAGCGGCACCTCCTTGCTTTCCGGCAACACGCCGTCATTGACGGTGAACTTGACGGTATATTTTCCGGCTTGACCGGCGGCTGGCGTCCACATGAACATGCCGCTACCGGGGTCAAAACTCGCGCCTTGCGGCAGCGATTCGGCCGAATACGTCAGCGTGCCGCCGCCCGGCGCCTTGGCGCTGACGGTGAACAGCATCAGGTAGTTTTCCCTGGCCGTGGTGCCAGTGATATCGTTGAATGACGGACGATACACTGTCAGCGGTTTCGGGTAGGTAGCAGAGGCCACGGCATAGCTGTAGGGATAGGTCGTATCCGGTGCGGTTGGGTATGTGTACAGCGAATCGGGTGGCGTTCCCGGTGCCGGACGGTCGACGGTCACGCTTTGCTGCGGCAGTTCCGGTTTGACCGTAAGGTTGTTGACCGTCGTCGTCTTGTACGGCAAATCCTTGACGTATTCACGGTCGACCTCGCGTTTCTTGCTGTTCGTTACCGTAACGAACACCGGCACGCCTGACTTGATGTCGGCCGCAAAGTTGTCGAAGTTGGCGCCATCGACGTCATCAAGCACGACGGCTGGGCGTTCGTCTTCCACCATGAAGCTGAACTTGACGTCCCTTATCGTCAACCCGTTGACGTGCCGCGCATACAAGCCGTAGGCTGGCAGTACGCCAAACAGGCTGGGCTCTGGGTACTCCCTTGGCATTTCCGGGATGTTGTACGGATCGTTCTCCCAGGCGCCGAGGCCGCCATTCGCCGACGGATTCCAGCTGACGCGCGGCAATAACGCTTCTTTCTTGGCAAAGAAGGTATTGGACAGCCACGGTATATTCTGCGTCGCTGCCGCCGCGCCATAACTCGAATACGCCCAGCTCTGGTTGAGTTGGCGCTGCTCGATGGCGTGCTCCATCTTCAGGCCACCGCGATACTGCACCGAAACGTTGGCGATGTAGACGTTCTCGATCGGGTGGTCGACCAGCCCCGCCAGCAGGATCGGATAGCGCGGGTCGGCGTTCTCGATCGTCACGTTGGTGATCTTGATGTCGCTGGCCTGCGCGAAACCGACGCCGACGGCATTGGCGAACAGCAGATCGGTTGGGTTGATGGAATTGGCATTGAGCCGGGTCGGATTGGTGGGATTGACGATCGAAAAGTTCGCGCTGTTGGCTCCGCCAATCGCCACCGACTGGTTGGTAGTATAGGAAGGAATGTAGCGGACCGGAGGATAGCTGCCGTATTCCGGAAGATTGGGCAGGATCCAGCCGGTGTCGTCCAGCCGCACGTTGTTGCTGGGACTCACCGCTGTAGACGAGGAGATCCCTGTCACCGGCGCGCGGCCGCGGTCGCCGATGCGAATGAAGATCGGCGAGCTGCTGACGTTCTTCATGCGCACGTTGTCCATGACGATATCCTTGAGCACGGCACCGTCCACCGATTCGAGCGCAAAGCCGCGCGAGCGGTCGAACAACACGTTGCGGATCGTCACGGTGTTGAAGCCGGTGGTGCCTTCCGTACCCAGCTTGATGCGCGCGGTCGGGCCGCAGGCATCGGTGGCCACGAGCTTCTGCGTCGAGTAGACGCCCGCGAGAACCGAACCGGCGTCATAGCCGCTGACGGTGGTGTCCTCGATCAGCACGTTCTGCGTCGCCAGGTAGCGGCCCAGGCCGAACGAGGCTTTCAGAACGATGGCATCGTCGGTCAGCGAATTGAACACCGAGTTCCTGATCGTCACGTCCTGCGAAGCATCGACGTCCAGCGCGTCGCGGTTGGTGTCGACGATAATGCCGTCCATCGTCCAGCCGATGACGCCGGTGCCGATGATGGCGAAGTGGCCGCCGTTGAGGATCGAAAAATCACGCATGACAACGTTTTTGACGTTTTTCAGCGCGATCGCCTTGTTGCCGTTGCGCAGCTTGTTGGCATCGGTCGCATTATCGATATCGTAGGGTTTCGTCCTGTCAGTCACTTCACCCGGATCGTTGCCGGAGAGCACATTAACGGTGTAGCCGCTGGCGTTGACGTAGCTGCCGTCGATCAGGCCCGGCCCGGAAATCATTACGTTCTCGATATCGACGCCGTAGATGAGGCTGTTGGCCCAGTGGCTGTGCCCCTGGTCCTGCAGACCAACGAACAGGTTGACCTCGGGTGCGTCGTAGTTGCCGCCATCGTTTTCCGCGGCGCCGGTTTTGGGCACGGCGGCCCGGAGGATCGAATCCTTGCTTGCCAGGTGCAGCGTGACATTGCTCTTCAAACGGATGGTATAGCTCTTGAAATCGCCGGACGGCACGATTACGGTGCCGCCCCCGGCGGCGGCCGCTGCATCGACGGCCGCATTGATTGCCGCCTGGTTGGTCAGGGCCGGACCCTGCGACACGGCACCGTAGCTGGTAATCAGGAAGAATGGCGCTTTCGGCTCGGGCAGGACCTTGACCCCGCTCCCCGTTGCCAGCGGTATCTGCGGCACGACCGGTTCATCGGGGGTGGGCGTGGGTGGAATCGGTTCAACAGGCCCGACGACATGATGGCCTCCCCCGCCACCACCGCCGCAAGCAGCGACAAAACACCCCAAAAATATGGCAAACGATAGACTGCGCTTCATGTGGGCTCCTCCAGAGCATGATGAATGATCCGGCATCCAGGAAACCTTCCGCGCTATGAAAAGAGCCAAGTGAATTGACCGAAAGCTCCCTGGGGCGATTTTTATAGTTATGGTTCGAACTATAGATATCATCCGTCATATACGTCAAGTAACTTGTCCAATTTTTCGATTTAAAAAACCGGTTGGTTAGTTTTTGTTGAAAATTTATTGAATGTGACCTGACCAGTTTTTTTGATGGGCGGAGCGAAAAGTGATGTTTCGCTAGCGATAATATTTCGCGAATTTCGCGGGGAAATGCTGTGCCAGCCAAGCCAGGAGGACGTATTTCACCGTCTTGCCGATGCCGATGGCTATCGCCGCTCCCCAGATGGAAGGTTCGGGTAACGTCGAATATACGAGAACCACCGGGGTCTGCGGCATCGGCGATCCGGCGATGAGCGCCAACGCAGCCAGTCCGTAGTGATTAAGCCATTCGGCAGCGAGTTGCCACTTTTCCGAGGCGGCAAACTGCGGAAAGTGTGAAAGCACCAGTTCATATCCCATGAAATGGAATACCGCGACAAGCAGTCCGCCTCCCAGGCCGCTGGTCAAACCGCTGAGAAGGCCGAGCGACAGCCAGCGCCGCGGAGCGATCAGCACGGCGGGAATCAGCACGACGACAAACGAAAAGGAAAACGTTGCCGTCGCCACAAAGGCGATGGCGGCCACCACCAGCGGGTAGTAACGATGGCTGGCGCTGCGTCCAAGCAGACGGCGCACCCAGTCCGGGATATGAACTTTCTTGTCCAACGTTTTCCAGTGTCGATGGGCTGATATCGGGGGCAATGCCGCATAACGTACGGAGGCGGGCAGCCATCCCGGCGGGCAATGATACGGCAAGCTGCCGGGAAAAAGGCGAGTCCCCATCCGCAAGAATGATGGCATGGATTTTGTGCCGCTCCGATGGTATGGTTATTTTCGATATCAACGACGGGACACGCTATGCTGAAACGACTGATTGCCGGCCTTCTGTCCGGCTTCATGGCCATTTTTCTGCCTGCCTGCGACAGTGTCACCCTGGAGAAACTCAGGCCGGGCCAGACGACGATGCAGCAGACACGCGAGATCATGGGGCCACCGACAATGGAGTGGCAGGATCCGGACGGTTCGGTCACGTGGGAGTATCCGCGCACGCCGAACGGCATCGTCAATTACATGATGGACTTCGGCCCGGACAAAGTCTTGCGCGAAGTGCGGCAGGTGCTTACCGAGGCGAATTTCGCCAGGGTCAAGGAAGGCATGACGCGCGAGCAGATTCGCCGCCTGCTGGGCCAGCCGGCCCACGAACACTACTTCCAGCTGAAGAAGGAATACGTTTGGGACTGGAAAACGAAAAACGAGGCTTCATACGACTATTTCTTCAATGTGCACTTCGATGACAGCGGACATGTCGTGAAAACGAGCACGCACAGTGCGCCGGTGTCGGGCAGTTAGTGCCCCGAGTTGCTTGTTCGTTGCTGAAAACTGGCGAGGCGGCCGCCATGCCGCGTTGCGAATGCTCGCCAGGTGTTCAACCTGGCTGCGCTTCGCGCCTTGCCTGCCACCCGCCTCGTCAGTTTTCTCATGCGTTGTCTCTCTAGCAATCGTTATTCAACGAACTAACAACTCAGGACACGAGGGAGTCTTGCCCGATATCGGTGTGCGATCCTTGAGGCCGGTTGCAGCGCCCGCATTGCGCTTATAATCGAGTGCGCCAGCCCTCAAGACTTATGCAAGTGAGAGCAGTTCAACGTTCGCACTTGTACTGTGGGGCATCCCCATGGTTGAATTGATTGCAGAAACATCTCGTCGCAAGAGCGGCCTTGCACTTCGTGCAAACCAGCTCTCGCCTTACCGGCAGGTTGGGGGCTGGCCTTTCGTTTTCTGTGTCTTATGAGGCTCAATAAAAAAGAATGGATTGCCCGTAACCTGGCGCGCGCTTTTCTATCGGACACAGACCAGACGGAAAGGGAATCGCTACAGGAGCGTGCGACAGCCGTTCTGGACAGTTCTCCCGTTTGGCTTACGGACGTTCTCGAGTCCGTGGGGAAAATGTCCAACAGCCAGTGGCTGGCCTGCGGTCTCGACTCGCTGGCGCAGCGCATCCTGAAGCTTGCCGTATTCGAGGACTTGTTCGACAACGACCCATCGCTTGAGGTCCGGAAGATATTTCTTTGCGCTTCCCGAATGCGGCCGCCGGCCTGGGCGATCGATATGCCGCCGCTCCCCCGCCTGACTACTGATCGGGAACTGGCGCGCTGGCTGGATCTGCCCGTGGACAGGCTTGCGTGGCTGACCTCCGGCACCCAGGACTGGCGCGAGCGTCCGTTTGGCGGCGCCGGGCATTATCGCTACCGTTTGCAGCCCAAGTCCAGGGGAGGGCTGCGTCTCATTGAGATTCCCAAGGCGGACTTGAAGCGGGCGCAGCAGCGTATCCTGAAAAACCTGCTGCAATTGATCCCTGTACATGAGGCCGCACACGGTTTCGTGCAGGAGCATTCGGTTGCCAGCCACGCCGAGATACACGCCGGCCGGGATGTCGTGATCCATTTCGACTTGCAGGATTTTTTTCCTAGCATCCGGGCATCGCGTATTCATGCTTTGTGGAAGACTTTGGGGTATCCGGACAGTATTTGCCGATCGCTGACTTCGCTGTGTACTACCCGGACGGCTTCCGCGGTCGCGGAGCGTCTTCAAGAGGCCAACGCGCTCGACTGGATGGGGAAAAAGCGCCTGGCTGCGCGGCACTTGCCGCAGGGCGCGCCGACATCACCGGCGCTGGCCAATCTCTGCGCGTTTTCGTTGGACATGCGGCTCGATGGACTGGCCGAGGCGTTCGGTGCGAATTACACGCGCTATGCGGACGATCTCGTTTTCTCGGGGCCGGCTTTACTGCGACGCCGAATGACGAGCCTTCATGCCTGGGTTGCCCTGATTGCCGGGGAGGAGGGCTTCGCGCTGCATCCGCGCAAGGTCAGGTGCATGCCGCAGCACCTGCAGCAGCGGATTACGGGTGTAGTGGTCAACAAACATGCGAATGTGCCGCGCAAGGATTTCGAGCGCCTGAAGGCGCAATTGCATCAATGCACCTTGCATGGAGTGGCTCAGGCTCCCGAAGATGTTGCCGGTTTCAGGAACCATCTGTTGGGGCGGATCAACTGGGTGGGGCAGTTCAACGCCGCGCGCAAAGCCAAGCTGATGCGGCTTTTTGCCCGGATAGAATGGCTGGGTAATGAAAAATAGTTATAATAATCAATGTCTTTAATAAGAAAAAAGATCTTTCACGTATATGCCATACGCGTTGAGGCAGGGCAGAACACGTTGCTGCATTTTGTTTATTGAAAGACCATTTCGTAATTTGAAATTTAACGATACAATAATTAATTCCTTATCATCATTTCTTTGTTCCATTTATTCACAAATACTGGGTTGCCCATGAGCAAACCCAGGGCTTCGAAACCCCATTGATCGGAGGAAGTATGTTCGAAGTGCGTATTCATGGCCGAGGAGGCCAAGGGGTCGTGACGGCGGCGGAAATGCTATCGATCGCGGCATTCGAGGAGGGACACCATGCGCAGGCCTTCCCGAGTTTCGGATCGGAACGGACGGGAGCGCCGGTGGTGGCTTTCTGCCGGATTGCCGACCAAGAGATCCGCCTGCGCGAGCCCATCATGAGTCCGGACGCCCTGATCATCCAGGATCCGACGCTGCTCCGGCAGATCAACGTATTTTCCGGTTTGAAACCGGATGGATTCATCCTGATCAACACCAAGAATTCGTTCGAGGAGCTGGGGCTGGACGATTACGTTCGCAACTGGCCGGCGGACCGCCTGTGCACGCTGGCGGCGATCGACCTCGGCCTGAAGCACGTCGGGCGCCCGGTTCCGAACGTGCCGTTGCTTGCCGGCTTTGCGGCCCTTTCGGGCAAGCTCAAGCTGGAATCCGTCTGCAAGGCCATCAACGCCAAGTTTTCCGGAAAGGTCGCGCAGGGCAACATCGCCGCGGCGACGGAAGCATTCAATCAGGTCCTGGCGAATGCACAGGGAACAAGCAAGGAGGTTGCCCATGCTTAAGCAAATCGAAGGCTCGCATGCCGTTGCCGAAGCAGTGGCCCTGTGCAGGCCGGAAGTGATCTGCGCCTATCCCATTTCGCCGCAGACGCATATCGTCGAAGGCATAGGCGAGATGGTCAAGGCCGGAGAAGTGCAGAATTGCGAGTTCATCAACGTCGAGTCCGAATTCGCCGCCATGAGCGTGGCGATAGGTTCGTCGGCCGCCGGTGCGCGGACCTACACGGCAACGGCCTCGCAAGGCCTGCTGTTCATGGTCGAGGCGGTTTATAACGCTTCCGGGCTGGGCCTGCCGATCGTGATGACCGTGGCCAACCGGGCCATCGGCGCGCCGATCAACATCTGGAACGATCACTCCGATTCGATTTCCCAGCGCGATAGCGGCTGGATTCAGTTGTTCGCCGAAACCAACCAGGAAGCCGTCGATCTGCACATCCAGGCGTTCAAACTGGCGGAAGAATTGAGCCTGCCAATCATGGTGTGCATGGACGGTTTCATCCTTACGCACGCTTACGAGCGCGTCGACATGCCGGAACAGGCGCAGGTGGACGCTTTCCTTCCGCCGTACGAACCGCGCCAGGTGCTCGATCCGAGCGACCCGGTCTCGATCGGCGCCATGGTCGGTCCCGAGGCCTTTGCCGAAGTCCGCTACCTTGAGCACGAAAAGCAGATGCGTGCGCTGGAGCTGATCCCGAAGATCGCCGACGAGTTCAAAGGAGCCTTCAAGCGCGATTCCGGGGGGCTGGTGCGCGGTTATCGTCTCGATGATGCGGAAACCGTCATCGTGGCGATGGGCTCTCTGCTGGGCACGATCAAGGATACGGTCGACGAGATGCGGGCGGAGGGCGTCAAGATCGGCGTCCTGGGCGTGATTTCTTTCCGCCCGTTCCCGCTCGAATCAGTGCGCGCTGCGTTGAAAGGCGCCAAGCGCGTCGTCGTCGTGGAGAAAACCTTCGCGGTCGGCATCGGCGGCATCCTGGCAACGGATGTGCGCACGGCGCTGGATGGCATTCAGATTCTTGACTATACCGTCGTAGCCGGTCTCGGCGGCCGGCCGATCACCAAGAAATCGCTGCATGAACTGTTCGAAAAGGCCGGACGCGATGATCTTCCCGCGCTGACTTTCCTCGATCTCGACTGGGGCATCGTCAACAAACAATTGGCGCGCGAGCGTCAGAAGCGCCGTTCCGGTCCGGTCGCTGAAAACATTTTGCGCGACGTTGGCCATAGCCACGTGGCCCAGCACAGTTGAGGAGACGAAACATGAGCTTTCAACCTGTCAAGTTTTACCAGACCGGCACCTTCACGGTAGGCAACCGTCTGCTGTCCCAGACACAGCGCAGCATCCAGTCCGGCATGGAGCGGACCAATTCGCTGAACTCCGGGCACCGCGCCTGCCAGGGCTGCGGCGAGGCGCTGGGCGCCCGCTACGCCATCGACGCGGCGATGCATACCACCAACAACCAGTTGATCGCCGTCAACGCTACCGGCTGCCTGGAGGTTTTCTCCACGCCGTACCCGGAAACCTCCTGGCAGATTCCCTGGATCCACTCGCTGTTCGGCAACGCGGCGGCGGTGGCCACGGGGGTAGCAGCCGCGCTCAAGATCAAGCGCCAGAAAGGGCTGATGAACGACGTGCGGGTCATCGCGCAGGGCGGCGACGGCGGCACGACCGACATCGGTTTCGGCTGTTTGTCCGGGATGTTCGAGCGCAACGACGATGTGCTCTACATCTGTTACGACAACGGCGGCTACATGAACACCGGCATCCAGCGCAGCTCGGCGACGCCGCCTGCCGCCCGCACGGCGACGACGATGCCGGTCGGGCCGGAACCGGGCAATCCGTTCGGCCAGGGCAAGTTCGTGCCGGCCATCGCCATGGCGCACGAGATTCCCTACGTGGCCACGGCCACCGTGGCCGATTTGCGCGACCTGGAATACAAGGTAACGCGGGCCATGTCCTTCCACGGCGCACGCTACATCCATATCCTGGTGCCGTGTCCGCTGGGCTGGGGAGCGCCGTCGCAGGATACGTTGCGCTTGTCGCGTCTGGCCAAGGAAACCGGGCTGTTCCCGGTCTTCGAAGCCGAGTATGGCGAACTGAAGCATTCGACGAAAATCCGCCGGCTGATGCCAGTCGAAGAATACCTGCGGCCGCAGAAACGCTTCGCCCATCTCTTCGGCAAATCGCCGCGGATCGACACCATTGCCCGTCTGCAAGCGATTGCCGACAAGAACATCCGTAAATACGACCTGCTCGACAAGGAGGCGAACTGATGAGCAGCAAACCGTTTGCAATTACCCTGGACCCCGGCTCATCGCTTGCCAACCATACCGGCACGTGGCGCACCGAACGCCCCGTCTATGGCGACCATCTGCCGCCCTGCAACAACCAGTGCCCGGCGGGTGAAGACATTCAGGGCTGGCTGTTCCACGCGGAATCGGGCGACTACGAAAAAGCCTGGCAGCACCTGACCCGCGAGAACCCGTTTCCGGCGATCATGGGCCGGGTCTGCTATCACTCTTGCGAAAGCGCCTGCAACCGCGCCAACCTGGATTCGGCGGTCGGCATCAACTCGGTCGAGCGCTTCCTCGGCGATGAAGCCATCAAACGCCGCTGGAAACTGGTGCAGCCTGCCGCCGAAACCGGCAAGCATGTGCTGATCGTCGGCGGCGGCCCCTCGGGCATGTCGGCGGCCTATCACCTGCGCCGCTTCGGCCACCGCGTCACCGTCTATGAAGCCGGGCCGATGCTCGGCGGCATGATGCGCTTCGGCATTCCCAAATACCGGCTGCCGCGCGACGTGCTCGATGCCGAAATGCAGCGCGTGGTCGACATGGGCGTCGAAGTGAAGCTCAACACCAAGGTCGACAACATTCAGGAAACCATGAAGGCCGGCAATTTCGATGCCGCTTTCCTGGCCGTCGGCGCGCACATCGGCAAGCGGACCAACATCCCGGCCGGCGCGGTGTCGAAGATCGTCGACGCCGTCTCGGTGCTGCGCAGCATGGAAGGCGAAGACAAGCCGATGCTTGGCCGCCGCGTCGTCGTCTACGGCGGCGGCAATACGGCCATCGACGTGGCGCGCACGGCCAAGCGCATGGGCGCCGAACCGATCATCGTTTACCGCCGCACACGCGACAAGATGCCTGCGCACGACTTCGAGATCGAAGAAGCCATGCAGGAAGGCGTCATGATCAAGTGGCTGTCGACGATCAAGCAGGCGGGCGATGCGACCATCACCGTCGAGAAAATGGAGCTCGATGCGCATGGTTTCCCGCAGCCGACCGGCGAGATGGAGACGCTGGAAGCCGATTCGGTCGTTCTGGCCCTCGGGCAGGACGTCGATCTCAGCCTGCTTAACGGCGTACCGGGATTGGAAGTGGCCGAAGGCGTGGTCAAGGTGGACGCCAACATGATGACCGGTCATGCCGGGATCTTCGCCGGGGGCGACATGGTGCCGGCCGACCGCAACATCACCGTCGGCGTCGGTCACGGCAAGAAGGCCGCGCGCAACATCGACGCCTGGCTGCGCGGTACGACCTATGTTGCGCCGCCCAAGCACAAGCTGGCGACTTTCGAGCGGCTGAACACCTGGTACTACGCCGATGCGCCGAAGACCATGCGGCCGAAACTCGACCTCATCCGGCGGCAGTCGAGCTTCGACGAAGTGCAGAGCGGACTCGATGAGAGCAACGCGCTTTACGAGGCGCGCCGCTGCCTGTCCTGCGGCAACTGCTTCGAATGCGACAACTGCTACGGCGTCTGCCCGGATAACGCCGTGATCAAACTCGGCCCCGGCAAGCGTTTCGAGTTCAACTACGACTACTGCAAGGGCTGCGGCCTGTGCGTGGCGGAGTGTCCTTGCGGCGCGATCGACATGGTGCCCGAGAACAACTGATCACCGCTTTAATGAATCGACCAGAAGCCGCGGCAATTTCGCGGCTTCTTTTTTTACAGGCTGGCTGCCTGCGAATGATCGATCAATGTATTTCGGGCGAACGGTGAACCAGCACCGGAATCGTCGAATGCGTAAGCACTTTCTGTGTTTCACTGCCCAGTAGCAACGCAGAAATTCCGCTGCGGCCGTGGGATGCCATGAAAATCAGATCGCAGCCGCATCCCTTTGCGCCTTCGATAATCCCGATATAGGGCATGTCGCTGGTCAGCGTCATTTTCTGGCAGGGGACGCCAGCCTCCTCACAGAGTCTCATGGCGGGGACGAGAATGTCCTGCGCCTGATTTTCCGCAAGATCGTCGAAATAGTCCTCCGACGTGATGGTGCTCAAGCGTTGCCTGCCTTCGCCGCCGTAATTCGCGATGTGATACTCGGGCTTGGCATAGAACAGGGTGATTTTTGCCCCCGATTCCTTCGCAAAGGAAATGGCGCGCAACAATGCATCCTGTGAAAGATTGGAACCGTCGGTAGGAACAAAAATGTGTTTGAACATGATGACTCCTTTCCGTCGTTGGATGGTTTTCTGAGGCAGAAAAGTTTGCGGACCAGCTAGCCTCGTTACCTTGATTCGAACTATCCTCCGTTTGTGTCTACTCCTCCTCATTTAAGGGCGTATTTACACTTCCACTATAGACCAGGCGTCATTAATTTGCGGGAAACAAGACGGAAAAGACTCAACTTGCCCAGTCGAATCAGCGCTTTCTCAAAACTCCGTGGCGATTCCATATTGGCTCATTTTGCGGAACAGCGTGCTTCTGTTCATGCCCAGTGCTTCCGCCGTTTTTCCGCGATGTCCGTTCTGTGAGCGCAACGTTCGGACAATCAGTTCCCGCTCTTCCTTTTTTTCCCCACCGACCAAAGGCGAGACAGGAATATCTGGATCATCGAGGAGCGACCATTCCGTGTCCGGGTTCAGCAGGGCTTTGAGGTCAACTGCCTTTTCTTGTCCCAGTCCGATGGCCAGTGCGTAACGCTCCACCACATTTTGCAGCTCACGCACGTTGCCCGGCCAGAGATGCGTTTCCAGCAGCTTTATGTCGCCTTTCTTCATCGGCCACGATGCGCGATTTCTGGAGCAGGCCTGACGCATGAAATGCTCGGCCAGGAGCGGAATGTCGTTATGTCGTTCGCGTAGCGGCGGAATGAAGAGAGGCAGCGTGTTGAGGCGATAAAACAAGTCTTTGCGGAATCTTCCTTGCTCCACGAGACGCCATAGATTCTTGTTCGTGGCAGCGATAATCCGTATATCGATCGGAATGAGGCGATTGCCACCGAGTCTCGTCAGGCAATGATCCTGTAAAACGCGCAGCAGCCGGAGCTGTGCCTGCTTGCTAAGCTCGGAAATTTCATCGAGAAAAATGCTGCCTTGGTGAGCCAATTCGAAGAAACCGGGTTTCCCTTTGCGCATGGCGCCGGTAAATGCGCCTTCTTCGTAACCGAACAGTTCCGACTCCAGGAGCGAAGCAGGAATGGCCGCACAGTTGATCGGAATGAACGGTCCTTGCTTGCGGGCACTGGCGCCATGGATAGCATGGGCGAAAAGCTCTTTTCCTGTGCCCGTTTCCCCGGCTAGAAGGACTGCGCCGTCGCTGGTGGCATATTTTCGCGCCAGAGCCTTGACATGCGACATGCATGGCGATGCACCGACAATCGAAGCAAAATCGTAGCGGCTGTGGAATCCTTCGGAATAGAGATTTTTCCGGGTGGCTACGCCAAGCTCGGTGACGCTTTCGGCTGGCTGGAACGTGATAACCGCGCCTCGAACGGTGTTTCCGACCAGTGCCGGGGTAACATCGACGACCAACGGACCTCTGGAGGTCGGAAGAAATGTCCCGCGCATCGTTTCGCCGGACTGTAGGCATTGGGAAAGGTTGAGCTCCGGCAGTACGTCGCGAACGCTGGAACCATTGTCGATTTCCGTCTGTCCCAGAATGCCGCGCGCAGCAGGATTGGCTACCTGGATATGCTGATTCGTGTCGACCACCAGGATGCCGTTGTAAGCCATATCCACAATGATCCGGAAATTTTCCGCCTGGGTTTTTTCCAACTTTCGTGCGTAAGCAACCTGGCGGGCTTCAAGCATCGCTATGCGGACGGCAACCGGTCCGGAATCCATCAGCAGGCTGGGAAAGTTGCGCTCGTTGGCGAACACCGTTGCCACGGTTCCGGCCACGATGACATCCATTTTGTCGGCGATGGCGCGGTCGACCATGAGGGCTAGATAGTCCTCGTCGGGCGTGACCGGATAGATGCGCAAGTCGAAATCGAGATAGTGGCCGAATGCCTCGATATCCGATTGAGCCGACGGCATGGCGAAAAATCCCACTTGGGGCCGCGCGAGTCCGGTTATCTTCTTTGCCTCGTGCAGCGCCTGCGCCATATCCTGCAAAGTGGTCGGGATGGCGATATTGGGCGTTCTGAGCGTTTCTTCGATCAGCACGGCGGTGCTGCGCCGGGATATCAGAACCTCCACCCCCTCCTCTTCGAGTCGGCGGGCAATTTCGACCCCCTCCAAATGGTTGCCTACGCGGAAAACGATGGATTCCAGCATGTCAAGCTCGCGGGCCACCTCTTTGGCGCGCTGGGCTATTTCCACGGTAGGGGCGATGAATCCGATAGGTAGGGTGAGAGTAGTCAACCGGCCTCCTGAGATTTTTTGTGCCTGAATTGGCGTCGCGATCGCCAAAAACGATCAAGGTTCGACTCGCTTTTCCATGATTGCAGAACCGGAGATATGTTGCAACATATGGTGCAACAAATTGCCCGCTTTTTTCCTAATTCCATATGCAACCCTATGAAATGTTTTAAAAAATTTTTTTGGCATAGGTTTTGCTGAACACACCGTATACGTTTTCCTTATGTTCCAGGCGCAGTAACAGGCGACATGGTTCAAGGAAATGTCCATTCGCGCTGTAAATGCGTATGGAATATAAGAGACGAGGGTATCGGACAGGCCGCAAATTAGTTCTCCGACCGGAGTCGGCAGACACAGTAATGACAAGCATTCATTTATCAATATATGACAGGAGGGTTTATGGTCAATAAGGTCTATGATTCCGCCGAAGCCGCGTTGGCGGACATCCCCGACGGGGCGACTATCATGATCGGCGGTTTCGGCAATGCGGGTATGCCTTCGGAACTGATTGACGCCCTGATCGATCAAGGGGCGAAGGATCTGACGATCGTCAATAACAATGCGGGAAATGCCGAAACCGGCCTTGCCGCGTTGCTCAAGACAAAAAGAGTAAAAAAGATTATCTGCTCTTTCCCGAGGCAGACGGATTCCTATGTTTTCGATGCGCTGTTCCGTTCAGGGGAAATCGAACTGGAACTTGTTCCACAGGGGAACCTGGCCGAGAGAATTCGGGCCGCCGGCGCGGGGATCGGCGCTTTTTTTACGCCGACAGGTTACGGGACGCAGTTGGCTGAAGGCAAGGAAACTCGCTGCATCGGCGGTAAAAAATACGTTCTCGAGCACCCGATTCATGCTGATGTCGCCCTCATCAAGGCCAATTACGCGGATCCCTGGGGCAATCTGACATATCGCATGACTGCGCGGAACTTCGCGCCCATTATGGCCGCTGCTGCCAAGTGCACCATCGTGCAGGCCGCCAATATCGTTTCGCTTGGCGATCTAAGTCCGGAGAGCGTCGTTACCCCCTGCATCTATGTGCAGAGGATCGTTCATATTCCAGCAATTTCGAGTCTCAAAGCCGCTTGATACAAGGACAAGGATAAATCATGAGCAGCGACAACATTATCCGCATGACGCGTGAGGTTATGGCCCGCAAGGTTGCAGAAGCCATTCCCGAAGGATCGTTCGTCAATTTGGGCATTGGCCTGCCGACACTGGTGGCCAATCATCTGCCGGAAGGCAGAACAATTATTTTGCATACCGAGAACGGAATGTTGGGGATGGGGCCGGCGCCGGCGCTGGGTGAAGAGGACGAGGATCTCATCAACGCCGGCAAGCAGCCCGTTACGCTTTTGCCGGGATGCTCGTTTTTCCATCACGCCGACTCGTTTGCCATGATGCGCGGCGGCCATCTGGACTATTGCGTTCTCGGCGCGTTCCAGGTGTCGGTTTCCGGCGACCTGGCCAACTGGCATACCGGTGCGCCGGATGCCATTCCGGCTGTGGGCGGGGCGATGGACCTAGCCATCGGGGCCAAGAACGTTTTCGTGATGATGGAACTGCAGACCAAAAAGGGCGAAAGCAAGATCGTTCCACAATGCACCTATCCGTTGACCGGCATCGGCTGTGTCAAGCGCATCTACACCGATCTTGCCGTTTTCGAGGTGACGCCGGACGGTCTGATGGTCATGGAATGCGTTCCCGGCCTGTCTTTCGACGAACTGAAACGCATTACCGGCGTTCCCCTCCACGAAGCCTGAATCCATCCAATTCGCCATGCCGCATGGCGGTCAAACAAAGGTAGCTGACATGAAAAATGCTTATATTTGCGATGCGTTGCGCACCCCCATCGGCCGCTACGGCGGCAGTCTTGCCCAGGTACGTGCCGACGATCTGGCGGCGGTTCCAATCAAAGCGCTGAAAGAGCGTAACTCCGGCGTGGATTGGAACAATATTGATGATGTCATATACGGCTGCGCCAACCAGGCCGGCGAAGACAATCGCAACGTGGCGCGCATGGCGCTTTTGCTCGCCGGGTTGCCGGACGCCGTCCCCGGGATTACGGTCAACCGTCTTTGCGGTTCCGGCATGCAGGCGGTGGCCGATGCGGCTCGCGCCATAATGGCCGGGGAAGGAAATATCCTGCTGGCCGGCGGGGTCGAGAGCATGAGCCGCGCTCCCTTCGTAACGGGTAAAGCCACCAGTGCTTTCTCGCGTAGCGCCGAGCTTTTCGATACTACGATCGGGTGGCGTTTCGTCAATCCGTTGATGAAGTCGATGTATGGTGTGGACGCCATGCCGGAAACCGCGGAAAATGTCGCCAGGGATCATCGGATCAGCCGCGAGGATCAGGACCGCATGGGGTTCGCCAGCCAGGAGAAAGCGGCCAGAGCCCAGGAGGCCGGGGTATTTGCCCAGGAGATCTGCCCGGTGGCTATTCCCCAGCGCAAAGGTGATCCCGTTGTCGTGGACAGGGACGAACATCCGCGACTTACGACCATGGAAGCACTGGCAAAACTCAAGCCTATTACTTCGCCGGCAGGCACGGTGACCGCTGGCAACGCTTCCGGCGTCAATGATGGCGCGTGCGCGCTGCTGTTGGCCGATGAGACGGCAGCGAAACGCTACGGCCTGACACCTAAAGCACGGGTCGTCGGAACAGCCGTAGCCGGCGTGCCGCCGAGGGTCATGGGCATCGGTCCCGCGCCCGCTACGCAGAAGCTCATGCAGCGTTTGGGCCTTTCCCTCAGGGACATGGACGTTATCGAATTGAATGAGGCGTTTGCCGCGCAGGGTCTCGCCGTGCTGCGCGCTCTGGGCATCGCCGATGACGACCCCAGAGTCAACCCCAACGGCGGAGCCATTGCCTTGGGGCACCCTTTGGGCATGAGCGGTGCCCGGCTCGTTACCGCGGCAATTTACCAGCTGCAGCGCACCAAGGGGCGTTACGCCTTATGCACCATGTGCATCGGTGTCGGGCAGGGAATTGCCATGGTTATCGAGCGAGTCTGACGGTCATGGGTGCTCCCGCAGGCTTTTGTTCGCGGCCATACCGGAGCAGGAGCAAAGGAAAGGGAGCACCCGATTTCCTTCAGAGCCAAACGATTCATTGACAAAAACAAAATTTTTTTCCGACTTCTGATCTGTGCGGAGGGTTTATGGAAGCAACTGTGGAAAAAACCAGCTCGATTCGGAACGTGATTTTCACGAGCCTTGGCATTCTTGCCGTTTTGATGTCGTTGTTTCATCTCTGCACTGCCGCCATCGGGTCCTTGCCGACCATGGAGCAGCGTAGCGTTCATTTGATGTTTGTTCTCGGCCTCGTTTTTTTGAAGACGGCGGCAAAACGTCCCGCTCCTTTCGGTGTCAGGGATGTCATCGATGTCGTGCTGGCAATCGTCGGCATGGGCGTGGCGATCTATGCGTATCTGTACTGGGAAGATCTGTCGGCGCGAGTCGCTTTTCCAGATGATATCGACATCGTCATCGGCACTCTGCTGGTAGTCGTCGTTCTCGAGGGAACGCGGCGTGAATTAGGCAACGCCATTCCCATCATCGCCATTATTTTCATCATTTACGCCTTGTTCGGAAATTACATTCCTTTCAAGGAGATCGCCCATCGCGGTTATCCATATTGGCGGGTGATCAGCAATCTGACGCTGGCGACCGAGGGGATCTACGGCCAAGTGCTCGGAGTCTCGGCCACCTATATTTTCCTGTTCGTGCTGTTCGGCGCTTTTCTTGAGAATAGCGGGGCAAGCAAATTCTTCATCGATCTGTCGCTCGCCTTTTTCGGCAGATCGCGCGGAGGACCGGCCAAGGTGGCCACGGTGGCAAGCGGGCTGTTCGGCATGGTATCAGGCAGCGCCGTAGCCAACGTCATGTCGGTAGGTCCCTTCACTATCCCGATGATGACGCGTTTGGGCTATGACCCCAGGTTCGCAGGCGGCGTTATTTCCGTTTCGGGCACAGGAGGGCAGTTCATGCCGCCAATCATGGGGGCAGCCGCTTTCATCATCGCAGAGACGCTCTCCATCTCCTATATGGATGTCGTCAAGGCAGCGTTCATTCCTGCTGTCCTCTATTATGTGGCGCTGTGGTTCATCGTCGATATTCGCGCCCAGCGGGACAATATTCAGGTGGTTCCGGTCGATCAGATTCCGGACTGGAAGCAGGTACTGCTCAAAGGCGCTTATTTGGCGTTGCCCGTGCTCCTGTTGGTGTATTTCCTGACCGTCGTCCGCTGGTCGCCGATCAAGGCCGGTTTCTGGTGCATTATTTCCCTGTTGTTGATCTCTTTTGTCCGCAAGGAAACGCGGCTTACTCCGGCGCGCCTTTTCGTTGCATTGCGCGATGGCGCTCTGGGCAGTCTCAGCGTAGCCATCGTCTGCGCGGCGGCGGGGATCATCATCGGTATTCTGTCGCTGACGGGGCTTTCCCTCAAGTTCTCGCAGTTGCTCATTTCGCTGTCCATGGGCAGCATGCCGATCCTGCTGATTCTGACCATGATTGCCGGGCTGATCCTGGGCATGGGGATGACCACCACCTCCGTGTATATCGTGCTCAGCGTGCTGGTGGCTCCCGCTCTGACAAAAATGGGGATCGTTCCGATCGCGGCGCATTTGTTCGTCTTCTTCTTCGGAATCCTGTCGGCCATTACGCCGCCGGTGGCAACGGCTTCCTACGCAGCAGCGAGCATCACCAAGACATCGCCGACGCAGTTGGGGTACGAAGGTTGGCGCATCGGTCTTGCGGGATACATCATTCCTTTCATGTTCATATACAGCCCGACGCTGTTGATGCAAGGTTCCGTCCCCAGCATCCTGCAGTCCATCATAACGGCCACCGTGGGCATTTACGCGCTAGCCGCCTGCCTTGAAGGCTATCTGCATGGAAAACTGCCGATCTATCTCCGAATCACGCTCTTCGTCGCGGCGCTTCTGTTGTTGGACGGCGGCATGGCGACGGACGTAATCGGGGTCGTCGTGTTTCTCGCTGTGCTGTTCTACCAGAAACGTTCAGGAAAAAAGATACTGGGACCACAAGGGAGTAACTCATGAAAGCCGTCATGAAACTTGCCCGTGAATACGGGGCTGTCGATATCGCCGAGTTCGACTCGCCGATGTTTCCCGGCGACGATGAGGTGCTGGTGAGGATTCACAGCGCCGCGCTGTGCGGCAGCGACATCCACGCCTACGAATATATTTCGTCGTACCAGTCATTCATGAAGGTGCCCATCGTCCTTGGGCATGAGTGCAGCGGAATTGTCGAGGCCGTCGGCAGGAATGTTTCAGCCTTCGCGGTTGGCGACCGTGTGATGGGCGAATCGAACATCTATTGCGGCAAATGCCGCAATTGCCGGACCGGCATGACCAATATCTGTGATGCCAATCTGATGAGAGGCCTGACGACGCCCGGCGTAATGCGTGAATATGTGCTGTTCGCCGAAAAGAATCTGCACAAGGTTCCGGACAATCTTTCCTTTGACGAAGGCGCTGCGGCCCAGGCGGTTACCGTCAGCGTGCACGGCGTGCTGAACCGCATCAACATCAATGCAGGCGATGTGGTACTCGTTTCCGGCGTCGGCATCATCGGACTGGCAGCCGCGCAACTGGCCAGAAGAAAAGGAGCCGAGGTCATTCTTTCAGGCACGGATGCGGATGAGGAAAGCCGTATGCCCGTTGCGCGGCAAATGGGGTTTCATACTATCAATTGCCAGAAGCACGATATTGGCAAGGAGTTCGTCGCATGTTGCGGCAAGAAGGCCGATTTCGTTCTGGAGTGTTCGGGAGCGGCTCCGGCGTTGCTTTCCGCGCTGAACATGACGCGCAAAGGCGGCAATATCCTGTTGCTCGGCTTGCCGGACAAGGAGATCCTGTTTCCCTTCGCCCAAGCCGTGCGCAGCGAAATCAACCTGATCAGCAGTTACACCTCGTCATGGGATGACTATGAGAAAACTCTCAGCCTGATTGCATCGGGCGCATTGTCCATCAAACCGCTGCTGACAGGCTATCCGGTGGATGATGCCGTAAAGGCATTCAAGGATGCCGTGAGCAAAACAGTTGTCAAGCCCGTTCTACGCTTCATGCCGCAGTAGCATCACAACCGTCAATACGAAAGGAGAGACTGATGCATCGTATATTTACCCTGATAGTGGCTATCTTCGCCCTTGGCGTGGCCGGTAGCAGTTATTCCGCGAGCCATAACCTCGTTATCGCTTCCGGGAATTCGGGCGGAACCTATTATTACATCGGTGCGGGAATGGCCAAGATCATTTCCGATAAACTCAAGGATGTGGAGATGACGACCGAAGCCACGACCGGGTCTCCAGTGGAAAACGGTTCGTTTACCTCGCAATCCGTAGAGACGCTTGGAATCTTCACGCTTGATGGAGCTTACGCCGCGTTGCAGGGCGATACCAGCAAAGGGTTCAGAAAGCCGCTGAAAAATCTCGGCATGCTGCAGGCCGGGCACAAACTGCTGCTCTACTGGGTCGCTCTGGAAAAAACCGGCATCAAGAGTCTGGCGGATGCTAAGGGTAAGCGCATAGGCTTGCCCAGTATCGGCAATACGGCCTATTTCCAGGCAATCGCCCTGCTTGAAGCGTATGGCCTCAAAAAGGACGACTATAAGGGAGTCCCGATGACCTATGCCGAGCAGGCCGATGCCATCAAGGACGGCAACATCGATATCATGTGTACCGGTGGCGGCGTGCCGCAAGCGGCCGCCCTCGACGTTTCCACGACGCACAAAGCCGTATTCCTGTCCCCGTCTCCGGAAGTGGAAGCCGCGCTGGTCAAGAAATTCCCCTATTGGTGGTTCTCGGACATTCCCGCCAATACCTATAGCAATCAAACACAACCCGTGCGTGTTTTCACCTCGCAAGTCGCCATCTTTGCCAACATGGGAATGAGCGAAGATCTCGCCTATCGCCTGACAAAAACGCTGAACGAGAGTACCAAGGATCTGTCGGCGATCCATGCCGAAGGCAAAATGTGGTCTGCGGAGAACACGAAGCCTTTGTTCGAGAAGCCCGTTGTCCCGTTTCATCCGGGGGCCGTCAAATACTACAACGAACTCTGGAAAAAATAAGTTCATGACTTCACCCAAGTCTGCGAAACGCATTCCCGCGCTTCGCAGACTTATTACAACAGGAACATGAGCATGAATGCTTACAAACAAATTGCAGTTGTCGGCTCCGGCATAATGGGACACGGCATTGCTCTTGTCTGTGCGCGGGGCGGGAAATCGGTGACGCTTATCGACGTCAATGACGATATCCTGAACGTCGCCAGAGAGAAAATGCGTCAAGCGTTGCGTCTGTTGATCGAAAACGGTTTGGCGGCCGAAGACTCGTTGGAGTCCATCATGAATTCCATCCGTTTTACTTCGGACATGAAGCAGGGTGTCGAACAGGCGGATTTGATCTTCGAGGCGATCCCCGAGCGCGTTCCTCTCAAAGAGGCTCTATTCAAACAGCTTGAGCAATTCGCCAAATCCACCGCGGTCTTCGCCAGCAACACCTCGGGCATCCCGATCAACACCCTGGCGGGCATGACCCGAAGGCCGCAACTTTTCGTGGGAACGCACTTCTTCATGCCGGCGCACATCGTGCCGCTGGTTGAAGTTGTCCAGGGCGACGGGACCCGCGAGGACGTGATCAGGGATGTCATGTCCTTGCTCGCGGAGCTCGGGAAAAAACCCGTCTGGGTACGCAAGGACATCCCCGGATTCATCGGCAACCGGCTGCAGCACGCGCTGGCCCGCGAAGCCATGTCGCTAGTGCAGAAGGGCGTTGCTTCGGCAGAGGACGTGGATACCGTGGTCAGAACCAGCCTCGCCTTGCGTTTGCCATTCACCGGCCCGCTCGAACAGCGCGATTTCAACGGACTGGACACCCACATGTCCATCGCGGAATACCTGTACAAGGATCTGGAAGACAGCAAAACGCCGCTTGCGCTGCTGGCTGACGCAGTTGCTGCGGGAAACCTCGGCGTCAAGACGGGCAAGGGCTTCTTCGACTGGACTCAGAAAGACATGGCCGCCGTTACGGCCGAGAAGAACAAACAGATGATGGATCTGCTAAAGCTGATGGACAGCTGAAGAAGGCGCGGCTTGCATGGGCGGCGCTCCATTATTCATAAGCGACCGCTTTCCACGTTTTTTGTCCGGTCGGGGCGGCCATTGACGAGCGCGGCGGATTTTCTGAAAGGCACGGCCTATTTCAGCAGGCGCCGCCGCGTCAAGACAATGGCGGCATAGAAAGCGACCGCGCTGATGGCGGCCAGCGCAGTGAGATGGCCGGGAATGTTGGCGGGGATTTCGCCGTTCAGGAGCGGGCGGGCGAGCTGCACGGCGTGGGCCAGCGGCAGCCATTGGGCGGCCGCGTACATCATCGGCGGCAGCTGGTCGGCGGGGAAGAAGACGCCGGAGATGAGCGTCATCGGCGTGATGAACAGCGTGAAGTAGTACATGAAAAAATCATAGGACGGCGCCAGCGCGCAGATTACGAGGCCGAGCGCGCCGAACGCGAGACCGGTGAGAAAGATGACCGGAATCGTCCACAACGCCAGAGGCGAATGGGTCAGCCCCAGCAGCGCGATGACCAGCAGAATGGCGAGTCCGGAGAGCAGGCTTTTGCTGGCGGCCCAGACCAGCTCGCCGGCCAGCACATGGTCGAGCGTAAGCGGCGTGTTGAGAATGGCATCCCAGGTTTTTTGCACGTGCATGCGCGAGAAGGAGGAATAGAGCGCCTCGAAGGTGGAGGCGTTCATGGTGCTGGCAACGACCGTGCCGGCGGCCAGGAAGCTCACGTAGCTGACGCCGCCCACCTCCGGCAGCAGTTTGCCCAATCCGTAGCCGAGGCCGAGCATGTAGATCAGCGGATCGGCCAGATTGCCGAGCACGGAAGGGATCGCCAGTTTGCGCCAGACCAGGAAGTTGCGGCGCCAGACGGAGAGCCAGCGCAGGCCGGGACGCGGGAGGGCTAGGAGGCCGGGGGCGTTGTTCACATCCATGCCCTAATCCCTCAGTTCCCGGCCGGTGAGTTTGATGAACAGGTCTTCCAGCGTGGCGGCGCGGTGCAGGTAGCGCAGGGCCTGCTCGCCAGCTAGCGCGGCGAGCAGCGGTGCGGCATCGTGGCAATAGAAGAACGCCGTCTCGCCGGCGAGTTCGAGCCGTTCGCCCAAGTTGTTGCGTGCTTTTGCCCAGTCGACGACGCCGTCGCCGAAAACTTCCACCACCTGCGGTTCGATGTGCGCGGCGATGAGTTCGCGTGGCTGGCCCTCGGCGATCAGCCGGCCGTGGTCGAGCACGGCCAGCCGGTGGCACAGGCGCTCAGCCTCGTCCATGAAGTGCGTGGTCAAAATCAGGGTTTTGCCGCGGGCGGTCAGCTGCTTCAGGCGGTCCCAGATGAGATGGCGCGCCTGCGGGTCGAGGCCGGTCGTCGGCTCGTCGAGAAACAGGACGTCCGGGTCGTTGATCAAGGCGCGCGCCAGCGTCAGGCGGCGTTTCATGCCGCCGGAGAGCGTCTGGATGCGCGCATCCTCTTTGCCCTTCAGTCCGGCGAAATCGAGCAGACCGGGGATCCGCGCGCGCAGCTCAGCATCGCGGATGCCGAAGTAGCGGCCGTAAACCAGCAGGTTTTCGCTGGCGGTGAAATCCGGGTCGAGGTTGTCGAATTGCGGCACCACGCCGACTTTTCTTCGCGCCGCCTCGGCTTCGCCCGGTACGGCGAAGCCCTCCAGGCGAATCGTGCCGGCATCGGGCGCGGTGAGGCCGAGGCAGCAGCGCAGCGTGGTCGTCTTGCCCGCGCCGTTCGGGCCAAGCAGGCCGAAGCAGGTGCCGCGCAGGGCGTGAAAATCGACTCCGGCCACGACCTCGTGGCTGCCGTAGCTCTTTCTCAAGCCGGCCACGCTGAGTGCGTGGTGTGGGTCAATGGTCAATGCTGCCATGCGTGCAGGATAATGTTGCGGATGATGTGCAGGCGGCGGTGGAAGAAATGATCGGCGCCGGGGATGACGATCACCGGCAACTCCTGCGGTTCCGCCCAGGCCAGCACATTGGCAAGCGGCACAGTCGTGTCGGCGGCGCCATGGATGATCAGCGTATCCTTGGCGACATTCCGTGGGGGATAGCTGCGCGCTCCCTCGACGTGCCCGGCAGCCGTGCCGACCAGCACCAGCCGCTCGGGCGGCTGGCCGGATTCGTTGAGCGCCTGGGCCACCCGCGTCTGCACGTAGGCGCCGAACGAGAATCCGGCCAGTGCGACCGGCAGCTCCCCGAAAATCCGCCGGGCTTCGTCGAGAACGGCCAGCATGTCCTCGGCTTCGCCGCGGCCGTTGTCGTGCACTCCTTCACTTGCGCCGACGCCGCGGAAATTGGGCCGCAGGACGGCGTAGCCGAGGCGGACAAAGGTGCTGGCCAGGGTGTGGGTGACCTTGTTGTCGTTGTTTCCCCCGAACAGCGGGTGCGGATGGCAAACGAGCGCAATGCCCTGCGGCTCGGATGGGTATTCTATTTTCGTCTCGATGGCGCCGGCGGCACCTGCGATGGCCAGTGTCTGCTCGCTTGGTTTCATGCGCAAGAGGCGGGAAGCGTCAAATCTTCAAGCGTTCTACGACGCGCCCGTTGATCAGATGCTCCTGGATGATTTCTTCGATGTCGTCCTTGTCGACATACTGGTACCAGACGGCTTCAGGATAGACGACGAGAACCGGCCCGTCGTCGCATCGATCCATGCAGCCCGCCTTGTTGATGCGGACTTTCCCTTCGCCCTTGAGCTTGAGTTGTCCAATCCTGTCCTTGGCGTAGGTTTGCGCCTCCGTGGCTCCCAGGTTGTTGCAACAGCTCTCGCCTTCGGCGCGCTGGTTGCAGCAGAAAAACACATGATGTTTGTAGTAGCTCATAGGTGGATTGTAGCGGCGATAGTTGTAGGAAACGTCGATCCGGGTTCGTTACAGTCTTTTGCACCCCAAACCGCCTGCCCGGTTGGATGAGTGCATCCAGGGTGACATTCTATCCACTTTCGACGGATTGCCCCGCCGGGAAGGCCACAATTCCAAAAGGAGCCCTTGCCGGAAGAGCGGTCAGGCGCGCTCGGCGGGCGCGCCTGACAAGCACACAGCTGCGAGCAGCGTCGACGATTTTACATCACTGCGCCGATCTGCCAGGGCAGGAATTCGTCCTTGCCGTAGCCCAGCACCTCGCTACGCACCTGTTCGCCGGATGCGTAGCGGATGATGGCATCGAAGATGCGCTGGCTGATGTCGGCCATCGGCGTGCCGGTGATCAGGTCGCCGCAGTTGACGTCCATATCGTCGCGCATGCGCTCGAACAGGGCGTTGTTGGTTGCCAGCTTGATCGTCGGCACACCGGCGCAGCCGAACGCCGAACCGCGCCCGGTTGTGAAGCAGATGACCTGTGCGCCACCAGCGGCCTGCCCGGTGGCCGAGACGGGATCGTAGCCCGGCGTGTCCATGTAGACGAAACCTTTGGCATCGACCGGCTCGGCGAAGAGATAAACGCCGTTCAGCGTGCTGGTGCCGCCCTTGGCGACGGCGCCCAGCGATTTTTCGAGGATCGTCGTCAGGCCGCCGGCCTTGTTGCCGACCGAGGGGTTGTTGTCCAGTTCGCCGCCCGCGCGTGCCGTGTATTCCTTCCACCATTCGATGCGGTCGAGCAGTTTCTTGGCGATTTCCGGCGTCGCGGCGCGGCGTGTCAGCAGGTGCTCGGCACCGTAGATTTCCGGCGTTTCCGAGATGATGGTCGTGCCGCCGTGCGCCACCAGCAGGTCGGAAGCGCCGCCCAGCGCCGGATTGGCCGTGATTCCCGAGTAGCCGTCCGAACCGCCGCAGTTGAGGCCGACGATCAGATTGCTCACCGACGCTTCCTCGCGTCTGTAGGCGTTGGCCTGTTCCAGCATGCCGGTCACCAGCTCGATGCCTTTCTTGATCGCCGCCGTAGTGCCGCCCTCGGCCTGCATGATCACGTGATGCAGCATGCCCGGCTCGTGATGGCCTATCAGTTCGGTCAGCGGCGCGATCTGATTCTGCTCGCACCCGAGTCCGACGAACAGCACGCCGGCAAAGTTCGGATGTTTGGCATAGCCGACCAGCGTGCGGCGCAGCACCTGCATGCCTTCGCCGGCCACGTTCAAGCCGCAGCCGAGCGGGTGCGGCAGCGAGATCACGCCGTCGATGTTCGGGTAGGCCGCCAGTCGGTCGCGATGGAAGTGGTCGGCGATGGCGCGCGTGACGGTCGCCGAACAGTTGACCGAGGCGATCACGGCAATGTAGTTGCGCGTTCCCACCTTGCCGTTGGGCCGCTTGTAGCCCATGAAGGTCGCCGGTTTCGCGACTTTCTTGAGCTCATGCACGCCTTGGCCGATGCCGTAATCGCGCTCGAACTCGCCCATGCCCAGATTGTGCACATGGACATGGCATCCCGCCGGAATGTCGGCCTTGGCGAAGCCGATGATCTGGTTGTAGCGGCGCACTGCGCCGCCGGCCTTGATGTCGTGCGCTGCCATCTTGTGGCCGGGCGGAATCAGCTCGCCGACCGTGATGTTCTCGCCGCCAATCGACGCCCCCGGCACCAGCTGTTGTGCCGCAATCAGCACGTCGTCATTGGCGTGCAGGCGTATCGTTAAAGGTTGACTCATTTTCTGCTCCATGAAAAACGGTGATGTGCAACAACATCAGCATCCTGGGATGGGTTCCGTTCAAAACAGGTTTTGCTACAGCGCACTCATTGCCGCTTTGACACCCACGGCCTGGATTCGTGCCAGCGCCGCCGCCGTCTGCGCGGCCAGCCCGGGCACCTTGGTCAGGTCCTCGCCCCACAGGCGAGTGTCCGCCAACAAGGTCATAGCTACCTTGCCGGCATCCGTTGCGCCTTGCCAGGCCTCGTTCATGATCGCAAGGATCTCGGCGTTGTCGCGGATCGGATACGTCTGCCCGTTTTCGCGCTTGCCCTCGAATTCCGCGCCGGCAAACTGGCCTCGATAGAAGTTGAGCAGCGCCGCCAGGGAGAACGACAGCCCCGCCGGCGCCTTGCCATGCTTTGCCGCGTAATCCTTGACGGTGGGCAGCACGCGCACCTGCCATTTCGAGACCGAGTTCAGCGCGATCGAAATCAATTCGTGGCGGATGTGCGGATTGGCGAAGCGTTCCATGATCGTCTCGGCGTACGCACAGCGTTCGGCTTCGGGCAACGGCACGAAGGGAACGATTTCCTCGAACATGACCTGATCCAGGTATTTCGAGATGACGGGGTCCTCGGTCATCGACTTCACCGTATCGAGCCCGGCGCTGTAGGAGGCAAGCGAACTGGCGGTGTGCGCGCCGTTCAGTATGCGGACCTTGCGCGTGCGGTACGGTTGCAGATCATCGGTCCATACCACTTCAAGGCCTGCCTTGTGCAACGGCAGCTCTTCGGCAATCGCCGCCGGCCCTTCGATCACCCAGAGCAGGAACGGCTCGGCCGCCACCAGCAGGGGGTCCTTGTAGCCCAGCTGGGCGAAGATCGCCTCGGCTTCCGCTGCCGGATAGCCAGGAACGATGCGATCGACCAGCGTGTTGCAGAAAACGTTGCTTTTCTCGATCCAGGCCGTGAAATCGGCCGGCAGTTTCCAGGCTTCTGCATATTGCAGAACGAATTTACGCAGCTTGCTGCCGTTGGCTTCGATCAGTTCGCAGGGCAAAAACACGAGGCCAGGAGCCTTGGCGCCGCCCAGCGCCTTGTAGCGGGCCAGCAGCAGCGAGGTGACCTTGGCCGGAAAAGTTGTCGGGCAGCGGTTTTCGTCCAGCGCCTCGTCGGCGTAGGCGATTCCCGCTTCGGTAGTGTTGGAAACGACGAAACGCAACTCCGGATCAGCCATCATCTGGCGTATGGTGCCCCACTGCGCATAGGGGTTCAGCGAATTCTTGACACAGCTTACGACGCGTTTTGAATCGATCGGCGCGCCATTCTGCACACCGCGCAAGAGGACGGTGAACAGCCCGTCCTGCGCATTCAGCGCTTCGGCGGCGCCGCGCTCCAGCGGCTGGGCGATCGTTATCTCGCCGTTCATCAACCCGGCGCCGTTGGCGACATCCACCATCCAGTCAACGAACGCACGCAGGAAATTGCCGTCGCCGATCTGCAGGATGCGTACCGGTTTTTTCGATGAGGCGGCACTTACATCGATCTTGCCTTGCATTTCGGAGAGAATTTTCTTACTTAGGGTCGCCATGACAGTCACCACTCCTGTTAAATATGTATTACGGGTTCTTGAAAGAAACTTCTATGATAAATGCTCGAACAGTTCACATCATACTCAATAACCATATGCCGGGGCGCCGCCGTCGGCAGCGAAGTCGATGCCCGTGATATGGCCCGCTACGGGAGAAACAAGGGACAAAACCATATTTGCCAATCCAATCAGTGCGGAGCGTCACATTAGTAATTAGTACGCCGCTGGCCGGCAACAGCGACGTAGCGGATGGCAGATCGTGATCGCCGCCTGATCGATTATCGTCGCCACAAACTGAGCAAAGCTCGTGCCATGATTAAGTCATTGTTTTTTATTACTCCTAACGTAATTTTGTTTCAATAATGAAACGATTGAAATTGCATTATTGAAACAAGCTGCTATATTGGTGTTCTCCAGACCTGTTTGCGAGCGATGCCATGTCCGCCATCCTGCTTCTCAGCCCCATGCAAAGCATTTCCGACATGGCCCCCGAAATCGCGGAAGAACTGGGGATCCGCCTCCATGTGGAAACCACGGACGACGCCAACGTCCAGCAGGTCATCCGCCGCTACCAGAATATCGAGGTCATCGTCTCGCGCGGCGGGCTGGCGGAAATAGCTGCGCAGGTCAGCGGCGCCAGCGTGGTCGAAATCGCCATGTCCCTCAACGAACTGCTCGGCACCCTGAGCGACTTGACCCGGCGAGGCCTGAAGCGTATCGGCATGGTCAGCCGTACCAATCTGTTCAGCGGCGCAGTCGGAGATTTCCAGATTCTCGACGCTCTGGTCAGCATTCGTCCGCAAAACGACGAAGCCAGTGTCCAGGGGGCGGTCAGGCAAATCATCGCCGAAGGTTTCGAGGCCATCATCGGTTGCCGCATGGCTTACCAGACCGCCCGGGAAATGAATGTCGACGCCGTATTTCTGGAAAGCGGCCGCACCTCCATCAAAGCCGCCCTGCAGGAAGCCATCCGCATCATCCGCGCCAAGGAGCGGGAAAAACTTCAGGCCGCCCAGCTCAAGGCGATCATCGACAACATCGACGAAGCCGTCATCGCCTTCAACCCGGAACACGGCGTCAACTTTTTCAACCGTCATGCCAAGCGGCTGTGTTCCGTCAGCCCGGCCGGCGAACCCGATTTTGGGCATGCGCTGTCCATCCTGGATTCCGGGGAGAAGGAACAGGTCACGTCCATCAACGGCAACAACGTGATCGCCCGCAGCATTCCCCTCGAATTCGACGACAGCCTGCGCGGCCGGGTCGTCACGCTGCACGAGGTTGCGCGCATCCAGGCCTCCGAATCGAAAATCCGCTCATCCTTCTACAAAAAGGGATTGTTCGCCCGCTATCATTTCAGGGATATCGTCGGCGATTCGGAAACCATACGGCAGCTGATCGCCCGCGCCAAGATATACGCCGGACACGATTCGAATCTGCTGATTTACGGTGAAACCGGCACGGGCAAGGAAATTTTCGCGCAGAGCATCCACAACCACAGCCGGCGCAATAAGGGACCCTTCGTTTCGGTCAACGTCGCATCCATTCCCCCCAGTCTTCTGGAGAGCGAACTCTTCGGCTATGTCGACGGCGCTTTCACCGGCGCGCGCAAAGGCGGCAAACCGGGGCTTTTCGAATTGGCGCACGGCGGCACCCTGTTCCTTGACGAGATCGGCGAGCTCGCCCCGGAAATCCAGAGCCGCTTGCTGCGCGTCCTTCAGGAACGCGAGATCATGCGCATCGGTGATGACAAAATCATACCCGTCGACGTGCGCATCGTTTCGGCCACCAACCGCGACTTGTTCCAGCAAACCCAGTCAGGCGTCTTCCGGCAGGATCTTTACTACCGCATTCACGTCGTCAGCCTGCGCATTCCGCCGTTGCGCGCACGCGCCGACGACATTCCCCTGATCTTCGAGCACTACTTGCAGCGCTTTGCCGGCAAGGCCGGCCGCAGCCCGCGGCTGACCCCGGCAGCGAAGGAGGTATTGAAACCTCTTCCCTGGCCGGGCAACATCCGTCAACTGCGCAACGTCGCCGAGGTCGTGGCCTATGGCGACGAGGAAATCGTCGACGCACGCCAGATTACCGACGTGCTGGGCGAACAGGAGCACACGCCGACCGACGCGAGCTTCATCACCATTCCCGAGAGCGTATCTCTCAAGCAGATGGAGTCGGCCATCCTCAGCAGCCTGCTGGCCAAACATTCGCCCGAAGAGGTTTGTTCCCGGCTCGGCATCAGCCGGGTTACCCTGTGGCGGAAGATGAAAAATATCGCATTGCCAACCGCGTGAGAATGCCCGAGCGACGTTTCTACCACGACACATCCGGATCCTGTGTCGCGCAATAATCCGCTGCCGCCTTGCAGGCAATCCTGGCCAGCGTGGCGATCAGTTGATCCTCGGCGGACTCTCTGTAAACGGCGTGAAATGCGAGGGGAGGGAAGGACTGGATGGTTTCGATCCGCTGCAGCCTTCCCGCTGCGATATCGTCTTCCACGACCACCTCGGGTAGCACGGCAACCCCCATCCCCCGTTTGACGAGATTGATGATTGTCGACACCGAATTGGACGTCGTGATCGAGATGTTCTGAAATACCTCACGGCGAAAATAGTTGCGCAGTATCGCGTAGGGTATCGAGTCCGGCGGGAAGGAAATGATCGGGTAGGAGGCGAGTTCGGCGACGTCGATGCGTCGCCTCGGCAAATCGAAATCGGGATTGGCCACCCACGTGCAGGCCAGGTTGATCAGATCCATGTTGACAATATCGTGCCCGGCAATCGGCCCCATCAGGAAAGCCAGGTGAATCTGTCCGTCGAACAGTTTCGCCGACAGATTGCGGCTGGTTTCCGCCCGCAGTTCCAGCGTCACTTGCGGATGGCTGATGTGTAGGTATTCGATGAACAGGGGGACGACCGACGTCGCTATCGAATCGGTCACGCCGACGATGACGTGTGCGCTCACCTGATCGCTGCCGCAAACCTTGCGGCGAAAATCCGCCAGCGTCTGGACGACATTCTGCGCTCCTTCAAGGGCGCTCATTCCCTGCGGCGTCAAACACACGTCGCGAGAACTTCTCATAAGCAGCGGCACCCCCAGTTCTCTTTCGAGCGCGGCGATCCGGGCGGAGACGTTGGCTTGCGTTGTATGGAGTTGTTCCGCCGCGAGGCTGAAGCTGCGGAGCTTGGCGACCAAGATGAATGTCTCCAGGAAGCGGGGGTTCACGTCAGGTACCCCGCTCGATCAAATGGGCATGGCAAGTCGGCATAAGTCTCCGTCTCTATGTGTAGCAAAGCGGCAAGGAAGTACAGAGAGATCCGGCTGCCCACCTGAAAATCTCGGCAACACCTATTCAGTCGGCGAGCGGGATGAAGCATAAGACTCGCGGAACACGATACAGCTACAGTATAGTATATGAGACACATCGCCCAGATAAGGCAGGCGGGGTTCCCAGGCGCCTGCGGTGCAGTGGTTCGTTCGCGCGGCGATCCGGCAGTGTCCTTCTCGTTGTCGTACGTATGTTGCCCGGAGAAGGTCCATCGGGTAATACGATACTTCGTGCCAGGCAAGCGCCATGGTCTGATGAAGGACGTCGTGGCATCAAGAGGCCCGCGTTTTTCAGGCCATCTTTCTCGCGGACGAAACAAACCGTTCCCACCGGAATCAAGCAGTTCGCTTCGGTTTTCATCCGATTCGATTTTCCCCGAATCGGCTGCATGGCAATCGTGGCGGCATGCATAAAAAAAAATTGTAGAAATCGCAGATTAATTTAGTTGGATTCTTTTTGTCGATGATGCGAATCTTTTTCCCGTCCCATCACAACAGACAGAGGATCAAATGAAAGCGACCCTGATTCAAATCAACTCACAGGACGATAAGGCCGCCAATCTTGCGACTGCCGAGCGTTTGATAGACGAAGTCGTGGAGAAAGAGCGCCCTGACTTGATCGTTCTTCCCGAGTACTGCGCATTTCTGAGTGCCGACTCGGCTGCTCAACGCGCCAGCGGTGAAGCATTTCCGGCAGGCGAGAGTTTTCAACGCATGGCCGCCAAGGCGAAGGCACACAAGGTAACCATTCATGCCGGTAGCATGGTGGAGGCCGATGGCGACA
>JAVBSG010000026.1:0-3948 GCA_031547245.1 Propionivibrio sp. | reverse complement strand
GGCGATGCGCGCAGCGTCAACGAGGCCCTGAGCGTCGCCGCCACGCGCCTTTCCTGGTTCGTCGCGGCCATGCTGGGGGCCATCGGACTGGCCTGGATCGTCATCGAAATCGGCCTCATCCGCCGTATCGCGCGGCTGACGGCGCGTACGCGCGGGCTTTCCAGCGCGGTCCATGGCAGCGACGGGCAGAAGCGCTACGAGCATTACGATCTGGCGGACCTGCGGGGCAACGACGAGCTGGGCCTCCTGGCCGGCGCGCTGAACGATCTGCTGCGCCGCGTCAAGGAGGATGCACAGCGCGAGCGCATCCGCGCCGAGCAGGAGAAGGACCAGTGGCATGCCGTCGGCCACGAGATCGTCTCGCCGCTGCAATCCCTGCTGGCCTTGCACGGCAGCCCGGACGATCCCAGCCACCGCTACATCAGCCGCATGCAGCAGGCGGTGCGCATCCTGTACGGCAGCGCGAGCCCGAGCGAGGCTTTCCAGTCCTCGCAGCTGTCCGTGCAGTCGGTGGACATCGCCGGCTTCCTGCGCAACGTCGCCGAGAGCGGCAGCATTGCCGACGTGCGCTATACGGGAGCGGAGCAGCCGATGCTCGTGCGCGCCGACGAGTATTCGCTGGAAGACGTGTTTTCGCACATCCTGCGCAACGCCGACCGCTACCGGCTGCCGGGTACGCCGATCGTGCTCGGCCTTGCCGCCGGCGAGAGCACGGCGACCGTGAGCATCCGCAACACCGGCCCTGCCATTCCGGAGGAACTGATCGGCTCGATCTTCGAATACGGCGTTTCGGACCAGCCGGGGGCGGCCGCCGGCAACCGCGGGCAGGGGCTGTTCGTCGCCAGGACCTACATGGCGAAAATGGGCGGCACCATTGCCGTGCGCAACGAAGCCGACGGCGTGTGTTTCGATCTCGTGCTGTCGAGAATCGGCAGCGACCGCGAGCGCTAGATGCGCCTCCGCCGCTGTCGATGGGAGGCTATCTGGTCTATGATGGGGCGAAGGATTTTGAATTCCCGATAATTCGAATGCTGGAAGGGAGACGGGCAAATGATCGAGATCAGCCAGCTTCGCTGTTTTGTCGCGGTTGCCGAGGAACTGAATTTCAGCCGCGCGGCCGACCGCCTGAATATGACGCAGCCGCCGCTGAGCCGGCAGATCAGCCTGCTCGAACACCAGGTGGGAACCCGGCTGCTCGAACGCACCAGCCGCACGGTGCGGCTGACGGCGGCCGGCCGGTCGTTCTTTCGCGAGTCGGTCCGGATTCTGCGCCTGGCTGAAGAGGCTGCCTCGACCGCCAGAAAGATCGCCAAAGGAGAGATGGGTTCCCTATCCATAGGCTATACCGCGGTGTTCGGCTACGGCGTGCTGCCGCAGATGGTGCGCCGGCTGCGCGAAAGCATGCCGGAGGTGTCGCTGACGCTGAAGGAGATGGTGACCAACGAACAGTTGAAAGCGCTGGACGCCCGCCAGCTGGACCTGGGCCTGATGCGCCCGCATCTGCCGCAGGGCGAGCTGGTAACGAGGCTGTTGGCGAAAGAGGCGCTGATGCTGGCGGTCAATGCCTCCGACGCGGCACAGTGGCCCGAGGAGCCGACGTTCGCCTGCCTGCACCAGAAACCGTTCCTGATGTATTCGCCCTACGAGGCGCGCTACTTCTACCAATTGCTGCAGAACTGTTTCGATGAGGCCGGCGTGCGGCCAGACGTCGTCGAATACGTCGCACAGATCCATACCATGCTGGCGCTGGTCAGCTCCGGAATCGGCGTGGCGCTGGTCCCGGAATCGGCGCAATGCCTGCAGTTCGAAGGGCTGGTGCTGCGCAGGATCGCTTCCGATCCCCCCGCGCCCGTCGACATGGTGTGTTCATATCGCCGGGATAATGACAATCCCATTCTCGGGATCATCATGAATGAAGTGCTGCGGCCCATGACGGCGTAGGCCGCGCGGCGCTGCATTCGCAGCGGATGGCCCGTACTTTCGGAAGTATGCCGGTGTTCTTCCTCTGCGTTCAAATGATCTATTCATAGTTTGAATGGATCGAGTCATTCATTGGTTTGCTCCGGAATTGATTGCCCTCCACAATCCGCTCAACAAAAACAGATAACTATTCCGCGCCGCCAGGCGCAGTTTTCAAATCTTGTGGAGGGAGCCGCCATGGCCGCAGTGCATGCTCATGCTATGAATCTGCCCGTCGTCAAACAGTTGAAGTCACATGTGCGTTGGGAAATACTGGCTATTCTGTTCATCATCACCACGATCAACTACGCCGACCGCGCAACGATCTCGATCGCCGGTCCGCAGGTCAGCAAGGCCCTCGGGCTGTCGTCCGTCGAGATGGGGTTCATCTTTTCGGCGTTCGCCTGGTCCTACGTCATCGCGCAATTGCCCGGCGGCTGGCTGCTCGACCGCTTCGGTTCGAAGATCACCTACTTCTTCAGCATTTTCCTGTGGTCCGTTTTCACGCTGCTGCAGGGTACGGTCGGTTTTCTTGCCGGCGGCGCGGCGGTGGCTTCGCTGTTCTTGCTGCGCTTTCTCGTCGGCGTGTCGGAGGCTCCATCCTTCCCCGGCAACAGCCGCCTGACGTCGGCCTGGTTCCCGTCGCACGAACGCGGCTTTGCGTCGGCCATCTTCAATTCCGCGCAATACTTCGCCACCGTGCTGTTTGCGCCGATCCAGGGCTGGCTGGTGCATACCTACGGCTGGCAGGCCGCGTTCTACACGATGGGCGCGCTCGGTGTCGCGCTGGCCTGCATCTGGCTCAAGGTCGTCTATGGCCCGAAGGACCATCCGCGCGTTTCGGCAAGCGAACTTGAATACATCGAGGAAGGCGGCGGCCTCGTCGATCTCGACGCCAAAACAGAGGCCAAGCCGCGCCAGGTCCGCACGCTGGCCTGCATCGGCGAACTGGTCGGCAACCGCATGCTGCTCGGCGTTTATCTCGCCCAGTACTGCATCAACGTGCTGACTTACTTCTTCCTGACCTGGTTCCCGGTCTACCTGGTGCAGGAGCGCCACATGACGATCCTCAAGGCGGGTTTCATCGCCTCGCTGCCGGCGATCTGCGGTTTCCTCGGCGGCCTTGCCGGCGGATGGGTTTCCGACCGCCTGAACAAGTCCGGCCATTCGCTCTCCGTTTCGCGCAAGACGCCGATCGTCATCGGCCTGCTGCTCTCGACGACGATGATGGGCTGCAACTACATCGAAACCGATGCGCTGATCGTTGCGCTGATGTCGCTCGCCTTCTTCGGCAAGGGCATGGGGGCGCTGGGCTGGGCGGTGGTTTCCGATACCTCGCCGAAAGAAGCCGGCGGCCTGTCAGGCGCGTTGTTCAATACCTTCGGCAACACCGCCGGCATCGTGACGCCGATCGTCATCGGCTACATCCTGCATAACACCGGTTCTTTCGCGGGCGCCCTGGTTTATGTCGGCGCGCACGGCGCGATCGCGGTGGCGAGCTACTTGCTGATCGTCGGCGAGATCAAGCGCGTCACTTTGAAGAAATCGCTGCTTTGACGGGATGCAATCCGGAAGGCAGGCGGAAAACGAACATCGCACAATTTTCAAGGAGCAAACGATGAGCAAGGTGGGATTTGTGGGATTGGGGATCATGGGCACGCCGATGGCCGAGCATCTGATCAAGGGCGGGCATGAAGTCTTTCTGTTCAGCATCCCGAGCGTCCCGGAGATGCTGGTGGCAGCCGGCGGCAAGGCCTGCGCTTCCGGCAAGGAAGTTGCCCAGAAGGCCGACATCGTCATCACCATGGTGCCCGACACCCCGCACGTGGCCGCCGCGCTGTTCGATAAGAACGGCATCGCCGAAGGGCTCTCGGCCGGCAAGATCGTCGTCGACATGAGCTCGATCTCGCCGATCGAGACCAAGGAATTCGCCCAGAAGATCCGTGCGCTGGGATGCGAATACCTCGACGCCCCGGTCTCCGGCGGCGA
>JAVBSG010000111.1:0-3653 GCA_031547245.1 Propionivibrio sp. | reverse complement strand
GGCCGTGGCGCGGTCGGCGGATTCGCCGAAAGCGTAAGGAGCACCGATCATGATGCACGCCGCCATTCTGGAAACCCTGGGGAGCGCCCCGCGCTTCGGAACCTTCGATGAGCCCGTTGCGCAGGCGGGCGAGACGCTCGTGCGCGTCCGCGCCGCATCGATCAAGCAGCTGGACCGCGCCATCGCCGCTGGAACCCACTACGCCAGCCCGCGCCGTTTGCCGGTGATTTGCGGCACCGACGGTATCGGCGAATTCGACGACGGCCGCCGCGTGTATTTCGCGGCGATGCGCCCGCCGTTCGGCGCCATGGCCGAACGATCCATTGCCTCGTGGTATGTGCCGTTGCCCGCGTCGCTCGACGAGGCGACGGCGGCGGCGCTCGTCAATCCCGCACTCGGCGCCTGGCTGCCGCTCGCCTGGCGCGGCGCGGTGGCGCCCGGCGAAACGGTGCTCGTGCTCGGCGCCACAGGCGTGACCGGGCAACTGGCCGTCAAGATTGCCCGCATTCTCGGCGCGGGTCGGATCGTCGTCGCCGGCCGGAATCGGGAGTTGCTGGCCGGCCTGAATGCCGACGCCATCGTCGATACCACCTTGCCGAAGGCGGCGTTGACGCAGGCTTTCATCGACGCCGCAGGAAACGACGGCTATCACGTCATCGTCGACTGCCTGTGGGGGCCTCCCGCCGAGGCGCTGATCGATGCGCTGACCGGCCATGACCTGGCGGTCGCCGCATCCGGTGCGGAACGCGGTGTCCGCTTGGTGAACGTCGGCGCGATGGCCGGAGCGAACATCACGCTGCCGGCCGGCGTGCTGCGCAGTTCGCATCTCAAGATTCTGGGCAGCGGCACAGGCAACTTTCCGCCGGTTGATCAATTGAAGGCCATCGTCGAACGCATCCTGAACGAAGCCGCTGCCGGAAATCTCGGCGTCGAGATGGAGACTATGCCATTGAGCGAGGTGGCGGCCGCGTGGGGAAGGACAGGCGGCAAGCGCGTCGTGCTGACGATCTGAATGCTTTTTCTGCGGAGAATGTTCGGCGGAAGGCGCTTTGTTTTTCCGCCGAACGGATAGCAGTCGAATAGCTTACGCAATCTCGGCCGTGATTGGCGCATGATCCGACGGCCGTTCCAGCTTGCGCATCCCGCGGTCGATGCCAGCGGCCGTGCAGCGGCTGGCCAGCGGTGATGATAGGAGAATATGGTCGATGCGCAGGCCGCGGTTGCGCTGGAAGCCGAGCATCCGGTAGTCCCACCACGAGTAGCTTTTCTCCGGCTGCTCGAACAGCCGGAAGCTGTCTTGCAGCCCCAGGGCCAGCAGTGCCCGGAAGGCTGCGCGCTCTTTCTCGGAGCACAGGATCTGGCCGGCCCAGGCGGCAGGGTCGTGCACGTCGCGGTCTTCCGGCGCGATGTTGAAGTCGCCGGCCAGAACGAGGTTCGGCGATTGCGCCATTTCCTCGCCGAGCCATTGTGTCAGCGCCCGCAGCCAGTTCAGCTTGTACTCGTACTTGTCGCTGCCGACTTCCTGGCCGTTGGGCACGTAGGCGCAGGTGACACGCACGCCGCCGATCGTGCCGGCGATGAGGCGCTTCTGTGGGTCAGGGAAGTGCGGATTACCGTGAACAATATTGCTGATGTCATGGCGCGAGAGCAGCGCCACGCCGTTGTAGGTTTTCTGCCCGGAAAACGCGGTCCGGTAGCCCGCGGCTTCGATTTCCTGCTGCGGGAAGAAGGCGTCCTCGAGCTTGGTCTCCTGCAGGCAGACGACGTCCGGGCGGGATTTTTCCAGCCATTCGAGGAGCTGCGGCAGGCGGACTTTCAGGGAGTTAACATTCCAGGCGGCGATTTTCATAAAAGTTATAATCCATTGATTTATATTTAAAATATTTTAATATTTTAAATATTTACCCGGCTTCATATCCGAATTTCAGAAGGCTGCGCCATCGAACATCAACCGAGCAACGTCGAAAAGATGCAGCCTAAGCAAGGTGCAGGAGGAATGCAAGCGGGTGCGTATCTGTTCCTGCACAGGAACGATAAGGGTTTCAACACGCCCAATCACTGAGTGCGGAGGAGGACAACGGTACGGTGTAGGGACGATTTGGCCGGATGTTGCAGCAGCGAGAGGGCGGAGGCGACCTTTTCCTTTTCTGGGTAGAGCCGTTGTCCCTTGGATCCCATTCCCTTACCGCCTTTCCGTTTTGTCCGAAGTGGATCTGGACAAGCTTGTCAAACAGGCTAACGTGTTGCCACGCCACAGGCGGGATGCCCTGGGTAATCGGATAAGGTGCTGTGTCTTTGTTGATTCCCCGTCGGCCGGCTATTGCCTTGAATCGTCACCGCCCTCTCGGCCCCATCATCCTCCTAATAGTTTCCAAATCCTCCTCCCCCAACACCCCGGCCGCCGCCTTGAGCTTCAACCCCTGCAACAGCGTCTCATACCGCGCTTTGGTCAAATCGCGCTGTGAGGTAAAAAGCTGCTGCTCGGCATTCAACACATCGATATTGATGCGGATCCCCAGCGTGTAGCCGACCTGATTGCCCTTGACCGCGCTCTGGCCCGATTCGACCGCCGAATCCAGGGCCTCGATCTGCGACAAGCCATTGGCGATACCCGCGAACGCCTGCCGCGCATCGGTCGCCGCCTGGCGGCGCGCCGCTTCCAGATCGGCCTGCAGCTTGCTGCGCCCGGCGATCGCCTCGGCCACCTTGGCATTGGTCGCCCCGCCCGAGAAGATCGGAATGGTGAGCTGTACCCCAATGACGTTCGAGCGTGCCGAGGTCGAATAATCCACCGGCGTATCCAGGCTGCCCGACGAACTGCTGCGGCCGTGGGACGCCACGAGATCGAGCGTCGGCAAATGTTCCGACCGGTTTTTACGCACCGTGGCCTCGGCCGCGGAAAGCGCCGCCCGTTGCGCCCGCACCAGCGGATGGTTTTCCCGGGATTGATTCATCCATTCGCGCACATCATCCGGCTGGGGTTTCGGGGCAACGACCGACGGGCGCAGCACATCCAGGGCAGTGGGCCACTCCCCGACGATCTTCTCCAGCTCCGAACGCTTCGTCTCCAGCTCATTCAGCGCCGTAACCCGCTCCGCACGGGCCAGGTCGACACGCGATTTCGCCTCATGCGTATCGGTGATCGTCGTCGTCCCCCGTTCATAGCCGCGCTTGGCAATCGCCAACTGCTCGCTCATGGCGCGCACCTGGGCATCTGCCACGGCGATGCTGTCCTCGGCCACCACCACATCGAAGTAGGCCTGCGTCACCCGCAGGATCAGATCCTGCTCGGCCTGGGCGAATTGCGCCAGCGCCTGTTCTGCCAGATGCTCCGCTTCGTTGTAGGCATAGTAGTTCTGTAGCCGCAGCAGCGGTTGCGTGAGCTGGAGTGTCCAGTTCCAGGAACGGATATCGCGGTCCTGCGAGGGCGTATCCTTGCCGAAGCTCACATCGGAGCGGTTCTTGCTGTCGCTGCCGTTGACCGCGACCGACGGCAACAGTCCGGCACGGGCCTGGGGAACGCGCTGCTGCACCGCCTCCAGGCTATGGCGCGCCGCTTCGAAAGTCGGATCGTTACCCTGCGCCCGGTGATAAACCTCCAAGAGATCGGCCGCCTGCGCCGGCCCAAAGCACAGCCCGGCGGACAGGGCCAG
>JAVBSG010000089.1:0-9744 GCA_031547245.1 Propionivibrio sp. | reverse complement strand
GCACGGCAAGCGGCGGCAACCGGCTCTCCGTGCTGCTCCAGGGCATCCAGCAGCAACGCTCCGGCGGGTACGGCGACCTGGCGCGGCGGTTGGCCGAGCGTCAACATTACCGAAGCATTTTCCGCCGGCACGCATTCGGCAGCTGTATGAAAGCGTTCCATATGAAAGCGGCCGGCAGGAACGCCCAGCTCGGCCGACAACCCGGCCGCGTGATCCATATAATTCTGGGGACCGCAGGCCATGACCGTGCGCAGGGCGATATCGGGAACGCACGTTTCCAGTACCTCCCTGCTGATACGGCCCATCAGCGCGCCAACGCCTGCCTCCCGGCTCGTCATGAGATGCATGCGCAGTCTGGTCGGATATTTCTGCATCAGCTCACGCCATTCGTCCGAGAAAATAACGTCGGCAGGGCTGCGCACGCTGTAGATGACGCTAACATCGGATTCAGGACGCCTGGCCATCAGCCAGCGCGTCATCGACATGATCGGGGTAACGCCGCAGCCGCCCGCGAGCAGCAGGTAGCGGTCGTCCACTGCCTGCGCGCAGGTGAACTCGCCTTGCGCGGCGCTGAGCCACAGCGTATCGCCGGCGCCGACATTTGCTGTCAGGCGGGTGGAACCGATACCGCCCGGCAGCCTGCGCACCGTCAGCGTCACGCAAGGGCTGACGCCCGGCGATGAAGAAAGCGTGTAGGCGCGCACGACATCGGCTTCGGGAATGTCGACCAAAGCGTACTGGCCAGGCTGATAGGAGTAATCGCCGGCGGGAATCAGCGCCAGCGTCCAGACATCCGGGGTTTCCTGATGCACGCCCTGGATGCGCATCGGATGCGGGCAAAGCGGGTTGGGCAAGAGTTTCTCCAGAAAATTAGTGCGAGGCGATGCGTGGGGAGACCTTGCGGCCACCCCGCGTCATCGGCATTAAACTCAGGCTGCCAGCGCTTCCTTCATGTCGGCTTCGGCGGTCGTCGTCATCCGCAGGCCGAATTTTTCCTGCAGCACTGCCAGCAGGTTTCCGTTCAGGAATCCCGGCGGCGTCGGCCCGGTGTAGATGTTCTTTACACCCAGCGACAGCAGCGTCAGCAGGATGACGATGGCTTTCTGCTCGAACCACGACAGCACCAGCGTCAGCGGCAGATCGTTGACCGTGCAGCCGATCTTTTCCGACAGATTGACCGCCAGCATGATGGCGGAATAGGCGTCGTTGCACTGCCCAACGTCCAACAGCCGCGGCAGTCCGTCGATGGTGCCGAAATCGAGTTTGTTGAAACGGTACTTGCCGCATCCCAGCGTCAAGATGGCGCAATCCTGCGGAACCGACTGGGCGAAATCGGTGTAGTAGTTGCGTTCGCCGCGGCTGCCGTCGCATCCACCGACCAGGAATACGTGGCGCAGTTTTTTGCGCGCAACCATATCGATCACCGTATCGGCAGCGCCCAACAGCGTCTGGCGGCCGAAACCGATGGTGATGCGATGCTCCGGCTCGCTCTCTGCGAAACCGGGAAGCGCCAGCGCCTGTGCGATGACGGCGGAAAAATCGTCGCCTTCGAGATGCGCCACGCCCGGCCAGCCGACGATGCTGCGCGTCCAGATTCTGGCGGCATACTTGCCGACGTTCGGATCGATGATGCAGTTCGACGTCATGACGATCGGCCCGGGGAACGTAGCGAATTCCGTCTGCTGGTTCTGCCAGCCGCTGCCGTAGTTGCCAGCCAGGTGCCCGAATTTTTTCAACTCCGGATATCCATGCGCCGGCAGCAGTTCTCCGTGCGTATAGACGTTGATGCCCTTGCCTTCGGTCTGCTCCAGCAACATGCGCAGATCCTTCAGGTCGTGGCCGGAAATCAGGATCGCCTTGCCCGCAACGGGACGCACGTTGACCGTCGTCGGCGAGGGATTACCGTAGAGTTCGGTTTCCCCAAGGTCGAGCATGGCCATGACGTCGAAATTCAGTTTGCCGATCCCCATCGACGCTTCCAGCAACGCGTTGATGTCGGTCGGCCCTGTCCCCAGCAAGGCCAGGTAGTGATGAAACCGTGCGGCGACCTCTTCGCTCTGCTGGCCCAACACATGGGCATGCTCCATGTAGGCCGCCACTCCCTTGAGCCCGTACAGGCACAACAGGCGCAGACCATGGATTTCCTCGCCGACCAGCACGCGATCCTTGTTCAAGGCGAATTGCGATGCCTGCACCTGAAGATTTTTGATGCTGTCGCCGACGAGGAGCAGCCCCGCGGCGGGATGATCCACCTTGACGCCCGCGTCTTTCTCCTGGCATTTCTCTGCCAGCTGTTTGCGATAGGCAATGGCGTCACGGATATATTGCACGATGCGCGCCGAATCGAAGTTCACATTGGTCAGCGTGGCGAACAGCGCTTGAGGAGCAAAGATATCGATCTGGCGGTCGACGATGCCCTGCTTGCGCGCTTGCAAGGCCCAGGCCGAAAGCCCTTGCAACGCAGCCACCAGCATGTCCTGCAAATCGGATGTCTCGGCGGTTTTACCGCACATGCCTTGAGCATATGTGCAACCGGCATCTTGTGCCGTACGAATGGTTTGCTCACATTGAACGCAGTACATGGTGGAAGCCTCCTTGGTTTCGAGAGGCTTGTACGATACGGCGACAGGACATGTGCTGACATTGATCTTCGTCAATTCACAGCACAAACGAGGAAACTTCGAGGCTTCGAAATTATGCAGTTGCGTTATATTCGACCGAAAAGGGCAGGACTTTTGGACACCCGTAACCTACCTTGCTTTTTCTTGGCTGAAAACCTGCCCAACAAAAAGCCGCCCCGGTTTCCCGGAACGGCTATCGTGATATCGCGGTCCTCGAAAAAGAGTCAGCCAGCCTGCACCAGCGGCAGCAACCGGCTCTTCATTTTCTGCATCGCCTTGTTTTCGATCTGGCGGATACGTTCCGCCGAAACCCCAAATTCGGCCGCCAAATCATGCAAGGTTGCCGGATCTTCGCTCAGCCAGCGCGCTTCGACGATACGGCGGCTGCGCTCGTCCAGCCCGGACAGCGCCGTCCGCAATCCTTCGCTCTGGAGATAATCGCTGTCGCGGCTCTCCAGCACACGGGTCGGTTCGTGGCGGCTGTCCTCCAGGTAAGCGATCGGGGCGAAACCATCCTCGTCCTCGCTATCCGCCTCCAGCGCGATGTCGTGCCCGTACAGGCGCGTTTCCATCTCGGCGACTTCTTCCGGCTTGACGTTGAGCCGCTGCGCCATATCGGCGATCTGCGCCGGCTTCAGCGCCTCGCTACCGGTCTTCATGCTACGAAGATTGAAGAACAGCTTACGCTGTGCCTTGGTCGTGGCCAGCTTCACCATTCGCCAGTTGCGCAGCACGTATTCATGAATCTCCGCCTTGATCCAGTGGATGGCAAAGGAAACGAGCCGCACGCCTTGCGTCGGATCGAAACGTTTGACCGCCTTCATCAGGCCGATATTACCTTCCTGGATCAGATCGGCATGCGGCAACCCGTAGCCCAGGTAGCCTCGTGCGATGGAAACGACCAACCGCAGGTGGGAAAGCACCAATTGCCGCGCCGCCTCCAGATCTTCCTCTTCCCGGAAACGGGTCGCCAGCCGAAACTCTTCCTCCTCGGTCAGGATCGGAAAGCGCTTCGCTGCAGCAACATAAGCATCAATGTTGCCCACCGCAGAAATCAACGGAAAAGCCAGAGCATGCGTCATATGGTCCACCACCTCCTTTTGAAAGTTCGAACAGAGTTTAGCACTCAACATGTGAGAGTGCTAATAAATAGCAGAGGTTTCTTGTATCAGTTTGTAATCTTGACAATTAAAGTCGGAAACTCGGCACGAACGCTGGCATCGGTCATCCTGTCGCTCGCCAGTCGTTCAGCTTCCAGAGGCGACAGACCAGCTTTCCAATTGTGCATTACCAGCCGTTCTGTGACAGTAGACAAGATGCTCTGCGAGTACAGAGAGCGCATCGCTGTCAATTTGAATGGTGGTCAAGTATCCTAGCCTCAACATCAAAACATACCGCGTTCGCCACCATGCCTCCACGCCAAACCGACAGCCCCATCGCTCAACGCCTGCCCGCCGAACTGCTTTACGCCGATGAACTTGCCCATCTTGCAGCGCACGACAAGGCGCCGAAACCGCCGGGCTGGAGTCTTTCCATGCCCGCCGTCCGCGATTTCATCGGCGGGGCGGCGATCAAGGGGAAGGCCATCCGCCAGAAGATCGTCTGCGCGCATAGCCTCATAGAGCGTGCGCTGGTGACGCTCGCTTCCAACCGCGCCCTGTTGCTGGTCGGCGAACCGGGCACCGCCAAAAGCCTGCTGTCCGAATTGCTCGCCGCCGCCGTCAGCGGCACCAGCACCCTGACCATCCAGGGCAGTGCCGCCACGACCGAGGACCAGATCAAGTACGGCTGGAATTACGCACTCCTCCTCAACGATGGGCCCAGCCCACGCTCGCTCGTTCCTTCGCCGCTCTACCGCGCCATGCAGGAAGGACGCATCGCCCGCTTCGAGGAGATCACCCGCTGCCCGCCGGAGGTGCAGGACAGCCTGCTCTCGATTCTCTCCGAACGCCTGCTGATGGTGCCCGAACTGCCGGCGGAGGGCGCCGTCCTCGCCCGCCCCGGCTTCAACCTGGTAGCCACGGCCAACACTCGCGACCGCGGCGTCAACGAAATGTCCGCGGCGCTGAAGCGCCGCTTTTCCTTCGAAACCGTATTTCCCATCGCCAGCTACGATAGCGAGCTTACCCTGGTAATGAACGAGGTTTCCCGCATGCTGGCGCAGGAGCGCATTCCCGTCACGCCAAACGAGCCGCTGATGGAAGTCCTGGTCACCACGTTTCGCGATTTGCGCCAGGGCGTCGACCGTGAAGGCGGCGCCAGCGACAAACTCTCCAGCGTGCTCAGTACCGCCGAAGCCGTCAGCGTCGCCCATGCCGTAACCCTGCGCGGCTATTACCTGCGCGGTGACAACGGCCAGGCGGCCGATCTGGTCGAAGCCCTGGCCGGCGCGGCGGCTAAGGATAATCCGGATGATCTCAAGAAATTGCGCCGCTACATCGAGCATCGCGCGGCCAAGCGCAAGGGCGAGCACTGGGCGGCTTTCCACGCGGCCCGGCAGGCGCTGCCCCAGTAAAGTTTCCCGGCACGCCGCTTAGCACATGCCGCCCCGCCTTCTCGGCATTCGCCACCATAGCCCGGCTTGCGCCAGGCTGGTAGCGCACCTGATCGCCACGGAACGGCTCGCCGCCATCCTCATCGAGGGGCCGTCGGATTTCAACGCCCGCCTCGACGAGCTGCTGCTTCCGCACCGCCTCCCCGTCGCACTCTACAGCTACAGCAACGACGAGGCGGGAACGCGGCAATGCTGGTTTCCCTTCGTCCGCTACTCGCCGGAATGGGTGGCGCTGACCGAGGGACGGGCCAGCGGCGCCGAAGTCCGCTTCATCGACCTGCCGCACTGGCAGTACCGGACCGTTTCCGATCGGGAGCGGCGGCGGCTCGGCACCGCGGACGGCAACTCGCCGTTCTCTCCCGGCCGCTACGCCCGGATCAACCAGGCGCTGGCCGAACGCACCCGTTGCGATGGCGACTACGCCCTGTGGGATCATCTGTTTGAAGCCGACCCGCTGGCCACGCCCGCCGGATTCGCCGACCTTGAAACGCGCCTGGCCGTCTATTTCCACGATCTGCGCGGCGACCCGGCGGAGAACGGCAGTCCCCAGGACGCCGCCCGCGAGCAGTGCATGGCCGGCTGGCTGGCCTGGGCCGTCGCCCGCTTTCCAGGGCAGCCGGTACTCCTGGTTTGCGGCGGCTGGCACAAACGCGCCATCGAAACCCTGTGGCCCGGTCTGAGCATCAGCAAAGAGCCGAGCCCGCCGGCTCCGGCCGACCCGCTCGCCGGCGGCGCTTACCTGGTCCCCTATGAATACCGGCAGCTTGAAGCCCTCTCCGGCTACGCCGCCGGCATGCAATCGCCGCTCTATTACGAATGGCTGGCGGATCATGGCCCGGCCATCGCCACCGAACGCGCCACGCGCGCCATCGTCGAACGCCTGCGGATGAAGGACGTCGCCGTGTCCACGGCCGATTGTATCGCCTTCCACGAAACCCTGTCGGGCCTCGCCCGGCTGCGCGGACATTCGGCGCCGCTGCGGACGGATGTGCTCGATGCCGCGCAGACGGCATTCATCAAGGAAGCGCTGGACGCCCCCCCGCCCTGGAGCGGCGACGGACTTCTCAGTTCCCAGGACCATCCCGCCCTGCGCGAGGCCCTGTTGGCGCTGACTGGCGACGGGGCTGGAGAACTGGCCGCCGGCACGCCTTTGCCTCCATTGGTGAGCGATGTTGAACAGTGTCTGGCGAAATGCGGAATCGCACTCTCCTCAAGCACGCAAAACCGTGTTCTGGATCGCCGCCGCCCCGAGGACGCCTCCGTGGCGGAAACCCTCTGGCGGCTCCGTCTCATCCAGGCCGATGGCATACAGCTGAAGCAAATGCGCTCGCCGCAGGCAGCCCGCAGCCTTGCCGCCACGCTGGCCTTCGAGGAACACTGGCAACTTGCCCGCACCTCCCGCTGGCTTCCCAGCCTGATCGAGGCCGCGGCCTACGGCGGCACGCTGGACGCCGCCGCCCGCGCCCGCCTGCTGGCGCGCCTGGAAGACAACAACCAGGCGCAGGACATCGCCGAAGGCTTTACCGACGCCGTGCGCGCCGGTTTCCATGATCTGGGCGACGAACTTGTCGCCGCACTCAGGCAACGCATCGCCGCCGCCCACGACCACGGCGAACTGGCCAACGCAGCCCTATCCCTGCTCGACGTCGCCCTGGCCGGTTTCTGGGGGCGCGATGTCCGCCCGCTCATGCAAGGCGCGCTGGCCGCGCTCGGCGAACGACTGCTCTGGCTGCTCGACGGCCTTGAACCACCGCCTCCGCCAACCGGCAGTACGGCAGCGGCACCGCCGCCCGCAACCACCGCCCGCTCCTGCGACGCCGACATTGCCGCCGTGCGTGCCCTGGCCGGCCTCCTGCGTCTCCAGCAGAGCCAGCCTCTACCGGAATTCGACGAAGCCTTTACGCTAGAGAGCCTGCTCCGCTTTGCCCGCGCCGGCGGCAAGCCCCCCGCGTTGCGCGGCGCGGCGGCGGGCCTCGCGCAATCGCTGAGCCACTGCTACCCGCCCGGCGCCGGCCCGAGCGATGGCGAACTCATCGCTCTCACCCGCGCCATCCCACCGCGCAGCCAGTTGGGCGACTACCTTTACGGCCTGTTCGCCCTCACCCGTTCGGTCATCAACGAACAGCCCGAACTGATTCGCGCCGTGCACGCCACCCTCGTCGAATTGGGCAACGACGATTTCCTCGTTGCCCTGCCGGCGCTACGCGCCGCCTTCGGCTGGTTTCCGCCGCGCGAACGCGGCGACCTCGCCGCCCAGGCCGCCACTCTCCTCGGCCTCGCCGCCCCGGAAAGGGCGCGCCTGACCCACTTGCCCCAAGGCGGCGAACGCTACCTCGCCGCCCGCCGCGCCGAAGCCCTGGCGCTCGCCTGGGCAGCGGAATATGGATTGAACGACTGAGCAAACCAGGGAGACGCCATGGCCAAAACCAAACTCGACCCGTTCTTCGCCCGCCCCGACGGCCATCGCGCAAAATCCGCATGGCTAACCAAGCTGCAAGCCGCCGCACGGGAAATCGCAGAAAACGCCAAGGCTAAACCGCCCGGCAATGACTTTCTGCCGGAAAATCCCCTGGAGGTAAATCGCGACTATATCGCCAGGGAATTTCGCGGATACATGAAGGAGTCCGAACGCCTGGCCGCTTGGGAATGCCTGCTGCAATGGCATGGCGAAGCTGTGCTGCCCGAACTCGAAGGACTGATCGGCGGCAAAGATGCCCTCAAGCTGATTGCCTCGTTTCAGAGCGATGCGTCCCAGGCCCTGCTCTGCCGCCACCTCGACATGACCGAGGTACGCGAAGTCGTAGCCGACAACGCCAAGAAGTGGCCGCTCCATACCTTGCGTGGCCTGCTGGCGCAAAACCCGAGCCGCGACCAGCCCGCCGCCCATCTGCTGCTGCGCCTGCTGCACGGGCATCCCGAGTGGCAGGCCGCCTTGCAGGCGGCGCTCGATGCCGAAGGCGGCGAAGCGCAAGCCAGGACTCTGGCGCGTTTGCTCACGCCCACCGAACAAGTGACGGAAGCCGGCATCGATGAACTGCCGGCCCTGCTGCGGGAACCGCCCTGGCGAGCCGGCACGGCGCGCACCGAACTGCCGGCGCTGTCCCTGACACCCCGCCGCGAACCCGCCGTCGTGGATTGGTCGCGCTGGCAAGGCGGTACGGTGGAACCCAGGCCGCAGATAAGGGACAGCAGCCATTGGCACCAGATCCGCTCCATCCGCTTCAACGACGATCCCGGCCCGCTGCACGAATTTTTGAACTCCGAAGGGCTGATGCGAACAGAAGCCTGGCAGAAATTCCTGGATGAGCGCGCGCGCGGCGGATACCCCAGTTTTTTTGTCGGCAGCATGCAGGACGGGGCGCAGTTTCTCGCCGCGGCGTTGCGCTTCCTGCACTCGACGGGAAGGCTCACCGACGGCGACCTGGAAGCGTTGAACAAACGGGACGATCTTTACTGCCAAGTAGAAGGGTACGCGGCGTCGGTGCTGTGTCTGCGAGGGACCTACCACGATGTCGAAGAACATTTCCACCAGCTGCAAAGTGCAGACCCGGCGTCGGCTGAAGCCTCCAGAGCACTGCGCCTGGAAGCCGAAACGAAATGGGGGCCGCAAGGCCTGGCTCTGTTTCTTTGGGGGGTTAGGCCCGAGCGCATCCCCGCCGTGCTTGCGGCCAACATCGCCGCGCCTGAGGATTTTCGCGAGCCGCCAGGAGCCACGCGCGGAGTCCTGAACTATCTGGGCTACCTCGGCGATGCCTTGGCATTGTCCCTGTTGCGTCAGCAACAGCAGGCTGTCCATGCCGCCCGGCATCACTATGAATACGCGGAGATCCCAGACACCTGCTGCAGTCCGGTGGCGCGCCTCCTCAAGCGTTTCGGCGCCGAGCACATCGACGCGATATTCGCCGTCATGCCCCCCGCAACCACGCAAGCAGCGCAGATGATCATGGACATCGTCGATTGGGACGGTCTGGCGCTCCATCTCTCGCAGTACGGCTACACCGTGCGCAGCCAGCTGAGGGGTTTTGCCCGGCGCTGGCTGCTGGAACATCCCCGCACCACGGCCCGCGCGCTGATTCCGGCCGCATTTTCCGGCGATCCCGTGGCGGCCGCCCATGCCCGCCATCATCTTTACCTGCTGGCCCAGGAGGGCCACGGCGAAGCCCTCTCAGCAGAAGCCAAAGCCTATGGCAACGAGGCCCAGGTGGCCGTCGGACAGTTGCTCGCCACGCCGCCGGAGGCGCTGTTTCCCGCACAATTGCCTAAACTGCCCGCCTGGCTGGTCCTGCCCCGGCTGCCTCGCCTCCTGCTTGCCGGAAACGGCCGCGCCGTGCCCCTGGCGAACCTGCCCGACGCCTTGATGCCGCTGGCCTTGAGCAAGGGCGGCATGGCTTACGCGGGCCTGGGCAAGTTGCAGGCCTCAGTCACGGCTGCTTCGCTGGCTCGCCTGATGCTCGGACTGTTCGAGCAGTGGCTGGACAACGACATGCCGCCGAAGGATCGCTGGATTCTCGAACTGCAGGGCCGCCTGGGCGACGACGCCAATGCCCGGGCGCTGGCGCCGCGCATCCG
>JAVBSG010000226.1:0-20096 GCA_031547245.1 Propionivibrio sp. | reverse complement strand
TGGGAATGAACCGCCCGGGCTGCCGCGCACGGCATGTGCCTATGCGGATTGCCCGCCGGAAAGTCGCGCCCCCTGTTTTTTCACGTTTTTTTGTTCTATTTTTTAATAGGGCCTGCGAGTAAACCGTTCAACTAGCCTGATCTTGCGGCTAGGTATTTGTTTTTCACGACCAATGCAAGGGAGAAGAATAGTAGAGCGGCCCGCGATGCGGGAGGCGCTCCAGCCGCTGGCGGGAATGTTCTCCGCCACAGTGAGCGAGGCGCCACAGGAGGTGAATCATGGATGACAGGCGCGTGAATGATGGCGGCAAACGCCGTTTCAATCTGCGGGGTTTTTTCGGCCTGAAGGGATACTTTGGCCTGGCTGCCGCCGCTCTGCTGCTGATCGCCGGCATGCTTCTGGCAGGGCTGGGGTACCGCATGATGGCCCAAGGCATTGAAGCTGCCGTGGAAAGGCGGGTCGATGCCATCGGCCGCGACATCAAGCGGGACATCAACAACGGAATACGCTGGCCGGCCCAAACCTTCCTGACCGCCTCCGCCAAGGGCCAGTTGCCGATGGCCCGCAGCCCGGAGGAACGAATCCGGCTTCTGCCCCTGGTCAGGGAGATTCTGCGGGCCAACAGCGTTTTCGGGGCCATGGTAATCAGCTATGACAACGGCGAAATCTTCATGGCCAAGCCGATGGGGAGCGAGCAGGAGCGCGTTTATTTCGGCGGGCTGCCGGAGACGGACCTGCTGGTCATGGAGGTTCGGGAGTCCGGCCTCTCACCGGCCAGCACGTATTACTTCTATGACGATCAATTGCGGCTGCTGTCCAGCCGGGTGGACGACAAGGGGACAAGCCACCTCGCCGGGGAACGCGCCTGGTACTGTGCCGCCATGCAGACCGACGAGATCGTCGAAACCGACCCGCAGATCATCTTCAGCCGCCAGAGCGTCAGCATGATCATGGCCCGGAGGAGCCTCGACGGCCGCGCCGTGGTGGCGCTGGGCATCCGCCTGGATCACCTGTCCAGCCTGATCGACGGCGAACGCCCGACGCCGGGATCGCATCTGGCCCTGTTTCAGGCCGACGAACACCTCCTGGCCATAAGCCAGGGCTTTCTTTTCCAGGAGAACGGCCAGCTCGCCCTGCGCAATCTGGGCAATTTGCCTCCGATCATCCGCCTGGGGCTGGAACAATATCGCCAGGGCTTGCGCACCACCGATCTGCGGGTGGAAAGCGGGGCCGAAAGCACGGGGCTGCGGGTCAGCGCCGAGGGAAGGGACTGGCTGCTGGTGCTTGAGGAACTCGACGACGACCCGGCCCGGCCCGGCGACTTCATGGTCCTGGCCATTCCCCGGGACGAGATGTTCGTCGGGGCCAGCGTGTTTCTGCGCAACACCACGCTGGGTGTGTTTGGTCTGCTGCTGCTGATCGCGCCGGTGGTCTGGCTGGTGGCCAGGTACGTGAGCACCCCGCTGCGGCTCATGGCCGAACGGACGCGAAACCTGGCCGAGATGCGCGACGAAGGAACAAAGACCGTGCGGTCGCTGATGCCGGAAATCAACGATCTGGTGCGGAACGTCGAATTCATGCGCGAGAACCAGCGGAAAATTCTCTCCATCATCGGCCTGATCGGCGGCGACCGTGACTTCGACACCCTGCCCGGCAAGGTGCTGAAGGAAATCATGGCCATCACCGAGGCCGACGGCGGGGTCCTGATGATGATGAACGACTCGAAAACCACCTTTGGAACGGGCTGGTTCTGTTGGGACGACGGCGAGGTCCAAAAAGTCGTCCTGCCGCCCGACGGTCCGATTCCCGGAAAGGCCTACGCGATGTTCCGCGCCCTGGAGGAGAACCGCGGCATCGTAGACCACATCTCGCGTGACGATCCCCGCGCCGCCTTGAAATCAGTCTCGGCGGGGTTTGCCGGCCATCCCGACGTGGAGCGGATGGATGTGGTCGGCCTGGCCCTGCGGGACCGCATGGGAGAGCCTTTGGGCGGACTGAGCCTCCTGAAGTGTGCGGACAAGGCATATCCCGCCGGTCCCAGCGCTGAGCAGGTCGGCTTCATGGAAACACTCGTGGCCGCCGCCGCCGTGGTGCTGGAGACCCAATCCCTGATCAAGAGCCAGCGCGACCTGCGGGACGCGCTCATCCACATCCTGGCCGGGGCCATCGACACCAAGTCGCCCTACACCGGCGGCCATTGCGCCCGGGTGCCGGTGATCTTCCAGATGCTGCTGGAGGCGGCGCACAAGGCGGAGGACGGCCCGCTCAAGGATTTCCGGCTGGACGACGCCGCCCGCGAGGAAGCCCGCCTGGCCGCCTGGCTCCATGACTGCGGCAAAGTCACCACGCCCGAATACGTCATGGACAAGGCGACCAAGCTGGAAACGCTCAACGACCGCATCCACGAAATCCGTACCCGGTTCGAAGTCCTGAAGCGCGACGCCGAAATCGCCAGCCTCAAGGCCCGGATGAACGGGGCCGATGCCGGGGAGGAACAGCGGAAATTGTCAGCGGCCCTGGCCGAACTGGACGACGATTTCGCCTTCGTGGCCGCCCACAACCTCGGCGGCGAGCATATGGACGACACGGCCCTGGCCCGTCTGGCGGTCATCGGTAAACGCCCCTGGGTGCGAACGCTGGACAAGCGGCTGGGTGTCTCGCGCGACGAACTGGCGCGGATGGATGGCGTAAGCGCGCCCAATCCGCCGGTCTGGGAGACGCTGCTCATGGACCAGCCCGAGCACATCATTCCCCGGGGCGAAAACGACAGACTGCCCGCCGAGAATCCGTGGGGCTTCCGGTTGCACGTCCCCGAGGCGCTGTACAACCGAGGGGAGCTGTACAATCTGAGCGTGCGCCGGGGAACGCTGACCGCCGAAGAACGCTATAAAATCAACGACCACATCACCCGCACCATCATGATGCTGGAAGCGCTACCCCTGCCCAAGCACCTCTCCCGAGTCCCGGAAATCGCCGGCGCGCATCACGAAACCATGGACGGCCGTGGCTACCCCCGGTGCTTGAAGCGCGAGGAGATGAGCTGGGCGGCGCGCATGATGGCCATTGCCGACATTTTCGAGGCGCTCACCGCCTGGGACCGTCCGTACAAGACCTCGAAGACCCTGCGCGAAGCCTTGGAGATCATGGAGGTTTTCAAGGAAAACAAGCATATCGATCCGCACCTGTTCGAGCTTTTCCTCGCGACCGGCATTCCCCGCCGCTATGCGGCGGAGTACCTGAAGCCTGAACAAAACGACCTGGCGTGAAGGGGCGCAGGGTTCCCGGACGGATGAAGCGAGGCGTCATCCGTCCGAGCCGCATGCGATATCCGTTCGATCGTTGATATTCCATTCGTTTCACGGCAAGATGTTCTTCGTGAAAATACTTCTTCTACGGCTTCGCCAGGGCTCGCCGATATGGACCGTTTTTCGGAATTTGTGCGTGATAGAAAGCTGGTTTCCATTCGCCGCGAACGCATCGATCCGAATTCCCTCCAGGGATTCATTCTCGGCTATTCCGACGAGCTGTTGCTGATGCAGAATGTCTATGATTTCAGGCTGGATGGGTTGCGGGTAGTCAGATCGAATGACATCACGGACATCAAATGCAATACTACGGATGAGCTGCAAAAAGAGTTGCTGATCGCGGAGGGCCTCGTTCAAAAAGTGCCGTTCGGATCGGCGTTCGATCTGCGGGACTGGAGGGCCATCATCACGCAGCTCTCACGGGAATGCGGGTTCATGATCCTCGAAAACGAAGATCCGGAATCCGAAACATTCCTTATTGGAGAAGTCGAAAAGATCACCAGGAGCAGTGTCTGGCTGCGATACTTTTCCGGTGCGGGGGAGTGGGACGAAAAGCCGACGAAGCTCCCTTTCGGTAGTATCACTTCATGCCAGGTAGATACGAATTACATCAATGTCTACCGCCGCCACTTTGCCCGCATGGCTTCCTGATCCTTGAAGGGGGCAGTGCTTCTCCCACAACCACGTTGGAGCGCCTTCCAATGGCCGACATGACCCGGATCTCGTCAAAATATCTGTTCCTTACCAAGAAGGGCTTTCCTCTCCTGTGGTTCGGGTTTCTGGCGTTCTTCATTGCAGAATCTGTAGCGTACAAGGCCTATGAGGAAGATGTCGTATTTATCGTCATGCCGATTCTGATGACTGTCGTCGGTTTCTTGGTCATGAAGAAGATGGTCTGGGATCTCGTCGATGAGGTCCATGACGGCGGGGATTTCCTGGTGGTCAGGAATCGGGGCGTGGAGGACAGGGTGTTCCTCTCGAACATAATGAACGTGAATGCGTCGATGTATATGAACCCGAAGCGCATCACGCTGCGGCTGGCGAAGCCGGGGAAGTTCGGAAACGAAATTTCCTTTTCGCCAGCCAGCTCCTTCTCTTTCAATCCGTTTGCGAAGAATCGAGTCGCGGAAGATCTGATCGTCCGCGTGGATGCGGCGAGGGCGAAGCGTGCGCGCTGACAGTCCGCACTGGTTCTTTTCCCAAAATCCGGCAAGCCGTTGCGGTGTGTGCCGCCTGCCGGGGGGCGCTGCCGAATGACGGCGCTTGTTCTGCTTCCCGGCCTCGATGGCACGGGCTTGCTGTTTGCCGGCTTCGTTGCCGCCCTCGGACCTGACGTGAGGACCGTCGTCGCTTCGTATCCGGCGGATTTGCCGCTCGGGTACGAGGAACTGGAACCCATCGCCCGCTCCTTCCTGCCGCGGGACGAGCCGTTCTTTCTGCTGGCCGAGTCGTTCTCCGGCCCCATCGGCATTGCCATCGCGGCCTCGCCGCCGCCGGGCCTGCGTGGCCTTGTCCTGTGCTGTTCGTTTGCCCGCAATCCGATACCGGCGCTTGCGCCGCTTCGGTTTGCCCTCGGTGCCTTGCCGGTGGCCGCTCTACCCATGGATCTGCTGAGTTTCCTGCTGCTTGGCCGCTTCGCCACGGGGGAGCTCCGGGCCGAGCTTGCCCGCTCCCTTGCGTTGGTGGCGCCTGCGGTGCTTCGGGCGCGCGCCCGGGCGGTGCTTTCCATCGACCGTGTTGCGTTGCTTTCGCAAATCGGATTGCCGGTGCTTTACCTGCGCGCCGGCGAGGATCGCGTCGTGTCCGGGGCGGCGTGCGAGCTTGTCCGTTCGCGTCTTGCCCAGACGGCAGTGGTCCAATTCCCGGCCCCGCATTTTCTGCTTCAAACCATGCCGGATCTGGCGGCCGCGGCGGTTATGGAGTTCGTGGAAGGAAGCGGCACGCTCCGGCAATCCAGTCCGGACTTGCCCTGAAAACCGGGGTGCCGGCCGCGAGTTCCAACGGGCGGTCCGGTTCCCGTCGCTTCGATGTCCGTATTCCAAACGGAACATCGTTCTAAAAAGACTTGACACGGCCGGTGCAATCCTTATCCTCACGTTACTGGGCTGATGGTCAGGTGGTCGGGCCGCGAACGCGGTGTTTTGGGAGGGCCATCTTCTTTTGCCAGCGAATTGCATCGAATAATCAAACGACCAAAAAGGAGACTGAAGATGAAGAAGCTGACACTGGCAGTTCTTTTCGCCCTGGGCGCCGTGAGCGCCCAGGCTGCCGTCGAACTGAAACTGGGGCATTTCGCCTCGGATACGCATCCCTGCGGCATTGCGGCCAAGGACTTCAAGGCCAATGTGGAGAAGCGCACCAACGGGGCGGTGAAGATCGAGCTCTATGGGAACAATGCGCTCGGTTCGCCGCCCGAAGTGCTGGAGCAGGTGCTGCTGGGCGCCGTCGACATGAGCCTCTCCGGGCAGGACCAGTTGGCAAAGCATCTGCCGTTCTACGACGTGATCAGCACGCCTTTCGGATTCAAGGATTATGAGACGGCGGACAAGATCATCGACGGGGATTTCAAGGCCTGGGCGGCGCCCGAGCTGTTGAAGAAAAACCTCGTCCATGTTTCCGACTGGGAGTGGGGCTTCCGCCAGCTGACCAATTCCAAGCGCCCGGTCATCACGCCGGCTGACATGAAGGGGATGAAAATCCGCACGCCGCCGGCATTTGCTTACCAAGCCTTCGTCGAGGCCGCGGGCGGCAATGCGCAGACGATCGCTTTTGCCGAACTGGTCATGGCGATGAAGCAGGGCGTGGTCGACGGCCAGGAAAACCCCATCGGCACGATATACGACCTGAAGCTCTATGAGACGCAGAAGTACATGTCGATCCTGAACTACACCTACAGTTCGATGGTTCACGTCGTCAACAAGAAGAGCTGGGACAAGCTGACGCCGGAGCAGCAGAAGATCGTTACCGAGGAGTCGCAGGTGGCGGCGAAGCAGGCCCGCAAGATGCTGCGCGACAACGAGACGGCTCAGCTGAAGGAGCTGGAGGCCAAGGGCATGGTCGTCGCGCGCCCGGACCTGGGGCCGTGGAAGGCCGCGATGGGGCCGGCCTGGGATAAGGTCAAGGCGCGCGTCGGCGCGGATAACTTCAAGCGGTTCATGGACATGGTGGAGAAGGCGGGCAAGTAAGCCGCCGCGACATCGAGCGGGGCATCGCGAAAAGATGCCCCGTTTTTACATGCGCTTTCGCCGGGGCCGATCCGGTGGGAATCGAACGTCATTGAGGTTTCTCCATGTTGACCGTTGCCATCTTTACCACGCTGTTGTTGTTGCTGATGATCGACGTGCCGATTGCCGTGGCGATCGGCTTCACGGCGGTCATCTTCTTCGTTATCCAGGGGCAGGCGAATTTCCTGGCCATGCTGCCGCAACGGATGTATTTCGGCACCACCGGCTTCACCCTGCTGGCGATTCCGTTTTTCATTCTGGCCGGCAATTTGATGAACGTCGGCGGGACGACGCAGCGCCTCTTCCGTTTCGCGCGGGCGCTGGTGGGCCATGTCCCGGGCGGGCTGGGGCAGGTCGCCGTGGTGTCGTCGATGATTTTCTCCGGCATGTCCGGCTCGGCCGTGGCCGACGCGGCCGGCCTCGGGCAGATCCAGCACCGCGCCATGGTCGATGCGGGCTATAAGCCGAAAATCTCGGCTGCCATCGTGGCCGGCTCTTCGACCATCGGGCCGGTGATTCCGCCGTCGATTCCTTTCGTGCTGTACGGCGCCATCACCACGGTTTCGGTGGCGCGGCTGTTCCTGGCCGGCGCCGTGCCGGGGCTGTTCATGGGGCTGGCGATAATGCTGGCGATCTGGCTGATGGCCGGGCCGCGCAATCTGCCCAAGGACCCGCGCGCCAACCTCAAGGAAATCGTGGTCAGCTTCCAGGGAGCTTTCCTGCCGCTGATGGCCCCGGTGATCATCATCGGCGGCATCATGACCGGCTTCTTCACGCCGACCGAAGCCGCCGTGGTCGCCTCGATTTATGCCATGGGCCTGGGCTTCCTGTACCGCGATCTCAAGGTAAAAGACTTGCCGGACATCCTCTTCAATTCGCTCAAGCAGACCTGCGGGCTGATGTTCATCATCGCCACCGCCAATTTCTTCGGCTGGTTCACGGTGTTCGAGCGGATTCCGGATGCGCTGATCACGCACCTCTCGGCCATGGGAACGTCGCCGGCAGGCTTCCTGTGGATCGTCATCGCCATCATCCTGGTGCTCGGCTGCTTCCTCGACGGCAATGCCATTTTCCTGATCACGCTGCCGATCTTCATGAAGATCTGTCCGCTGTTCGGCATTGACATGGTGAACTTCGGCGTCGTCATGACGCTGCTGATCATGGTCGGTAACCTGACGCCGCCGGTCGGCATGTGCCTGTTCGCGGTCGAGAGCTTCGCCAGGGTCGGCATCTGGACGCTGGCGGCCGAGTGCATGCCCTACCTGGTGGCGATCCTGGCGGTGACGATTCTCTGCGCCTTCGTGCCGGAAATCGCGCTCTGGCTGCCCAACTACATCATGGGGCCGGGGTCCTGAGGCCGCGCTCATTTATCGGAGGGATAAGGAATGAAAAACGATACCGCCATTTTCTTCAACCGCCTCGACCGGGGAGTCATCCTTCTCCTGAGATGGATCTGCATCTTCCTCTTCGCGGCGATTGCGGTCATTCTGACGCTGAACATCATCGTCCGCTTCGTGCCGATCATGTCGATGCACTGGTTCGACGAAATCCTGGAACTGCTGTACGGCGCGCTGATTTTCTACGGCGCGGCAGCCGTCTGGGTGACGCACAGCCATTTCAGCGTCGGCGACTGGATTTCGAAGTACCTTAAAAGCGTGCGGGCGCGGTTTCTGTACCGTTTCATCGTTGAATGTTTTTCACTGGTCTTCATCGCCATTTTCTTCTGGTATGCCTTCGACCTGCTGCTGAAAACGGAGGAGCAGACGACGGCATTCGCCATGTCGAAGAAGTGGCTGTACGCCTGCATGCCGGTCACCGGCGGCATCATGGTCCTGTATAGCCTGAAAAACATGTACCTGGAATTGTCCCGGATCATCAGCCCGGAGCCGCCGGGCAGCGCGGGGAAAGGACAATAAGGGGATAAAAGAATCGGCAGCCTTGGGTTTCGATGGTTCCGTCGAGCAGTTTTCGGTCAATAATAGTGCGGCGTCTCGTGTCAACGGGATAACCCTATAGGCGTTAAGGGATTATCCCGTTGCGGGACGCTTGTTTTTCGCAAATAGGACCAGACCGGAAAGGAAACCTGATGACCATGCTGGCAAGATCGATTGCAGTGGCGCTTGCTGTTTCGCTGTTGGCCGTTCCGCCGTTAGCGCTGGCGGACAAGGGCGGCAAACCCGGCAAAGGGAAGAGCGATGTTTCGCAGGATTACCGCCACGACGACGATAAAGGCGGCAAGAAAAAGGGCGGCAAGGGCAACGATGACCGCCATGGCCGGGACGACAGGCGGCCTGATGACAAGCGGGGCGATTACCATTTCGGCGACAGGGACCGCACGATAATCCGCGACTACTACGGCGGCGAAGTGCGTAGCGGCCATTGTCCTCCCGGCCTCGCCAAGAAGGGGAACGGCTGCATGCCTCCGGGACAGGCGAAGAAGTGGGTTCGCGGCCAGCCGCTGCCGCGCGACATCGTCTACTACGAGTTGCCGCGCGATCTGATCGTCCGCCTGCCGCCGCCTCCCTCGGGGCACCGCTACGTGCGGGTGGCCGGGGATGTGCTGCTGATTGCCATCGGCAGTTCGATGGTCGTCGACGCCATCCAGGATATCTTGCAGTGATAGGTTAAGTCGGCTGCCGCATCGGGCAGCCGGGGCTATAGAAGGTTGAAAAGGCCCAGGACCGCTCCCCAACCGGGGCGGCCTTGGGCTTTCTGTTTCTGCCGCTCTGCGCGCCATCGCGAATTGTTGATATTCCGGGCAGTCCACGGCAACATCCTCCACCGCGCCGTCAAACAATATACAGGGAGAAATATCTTGAATAATCCTTACGCGCCGCCAAAAGCCAACCTGGAAAGAGGGCATGCCGCCGCTGCGGCCCCGGAGCTTTGGAATCCCAACGCTGCGGCAAACTGGAGCCTGCTCTTCACGCCGATATTCGGAGCGTATCTCCATACGAAAAACTGGGAGGCGCTGGGCGAGGCCAGGGAGGCGCGCGCGTCCAGAACCTGGTTTTGGGTCAGTGTCGTCCTGATAGCTTTCCTAACGTTCGGAGACTTCCTGTTGCCGTTTACAGTAACCGAGGGGCTCGCAAGGATCATCGGTTTTGGCTTGCTTCTCTCCTGGTACTTCACAAGTGCTCGCAAACAGGCCAAGTTCGTTGCCGAACACTTTGGAAAAGCCTATCCCCGGAGAAAGTGGGGCGCACCGCTGCTCGCCGGGATCGGGCTTTATGTGGCCTTGTTCGTGGTCTTGTTTGCCATTTTGATGGTGCTGGGGGATTCCGTTTTGTAGGGCGGACAAGCGTAGCGCCATCCGCCGTATGGCGCGTCCCAAACCAAAACGGCCCGCTTGACCCGACGCCTTGTCCGACTGCACGCCGCATGCCGTATAAAAGACATTGTCATTAACATTCGGCGGATGGCGCTACGTTTATCCGCCCCTAGGCCTAGCCGAGGTCATCCTCGGGTTGCAAGGCCGTTTCGTAGTCGCGGCCACCGAAATAAATGCCGAGGATCGATATCATACCCGAGTCGACGGCATAGGCGATGATGGTCGATTTTTTGTAATGGGTTATACGCAAGCCAAGGCGTATGTCATCCCTACCGACACCAGTAATTCCATTTCTAAATCGTCATTGACTTTGTCGCTTTCGCCTTGCCGTGCTACAGCACTGTCTGCGGCTCGGCTTCGTGTCACTAACGATTTATAAATGGAATTAGGGGAAAGAACCGCATCTCTTCACAGTGGTTCACTATCGCGGTCGTAAATCGCTCCGCCGCCTCCATTGAGTCGTGCTCGGCGATGTAGCGGAACAGTCCCATGATCTGTTCTTCCGCTTCCGGCGCGAAGACGACGCGATAGCTCATTGGATTCCCATCGTGTTTTTCTTGTTCCGAAGTTTCTGCGGGGAATTGGTTTTCTTCGTTGCGTCGGAAAGTGCCGACAGCTTGGCACGAAGGGTCTCGCCGGTGACGGCTTTCGACGGATCTGTCTTCAGTGCGTCGTAGGCAGCAACGACTTCCTTGTTCAGCCATTTCTCCACGGCTGCGTCGCGTTTAAGCAACGTGCGAATGCCGTCGCGGAACACTTCACTTTCCGAGGCGTACTCGCCGGATCGTACCTTGGCCCTGATGGCTTCCATCATTTCGACCGGAAGCGTAATGCTGACTTGCTGGGTTGTTCTCATGGATTACCCTTTCACCAATAGGATTAAATCCTATCGAGTCGGCGTTAATTCGTCAATTCGATAGTGTTTAATCCTATCGTAGCGTCGGTTGGAGTGGTCACGAATGCTATCGGCCACTTACCGAAAGCGGGCCAATGCGGGGTTTTGAAGCCATGGGCTATGCCCTTATTCCACTTGTAACTTGCGAGTACCGTTGTCGTCTTCGTCTTCGTCTTCGCCTTGCCGTGCTACAGCGCTGTCTGTAGCCCATCTTCGCGCCACGCGCGATTTATAATTAAAAGAAAGTGTGACTTTTTTCCTTTTTTTGGGAGTTGTCTGATATTTTCCGTCGGGGCATTGCCCATAAACTTGCCCGTCCGATAAGCGGTTCGGCGAGTGGCTGCGTATCCGTGATTCGGAGAATCAGAGTGTTTTCGCGAACCGTCGATGCCCGGAAATTGTGCGCATTGCAGAAATGAGTGGAATCTCCGATGGATTCAGGCGTAGATAGAAAATGTTGCCCATTCGTCAAAACGTTCCGGGAGGGAAACGCGGCGAACGTTCGGAATTCAGCAAAAGGAAACAAGGAGAAGATTATGATAAGGGTGACCATTGCCGACGACCATCCCTTCATATTGAGCGGTATCCGCCACGAATTGGAGGGCGATGCCGACGTGGAAATCATCGGTTGCGCGGGCAATTCCGGTGAAACGGCCGATATCCTCGACACCAAGGCTTGCGATGTGCTCGTGACCGACTATTCGATGCCTGGGGGCCGGCTCGGCGATGGTTTGCCGATGTTGAGCGCCTTGCGCCGCCTGTATCCTAAAACTCAGATTGTGGTGCTCACGCTGCTCAATAACCCCGCCTTGATTCGCGATATCCAGAAAACCGGTGTCGAGGTGGTTCTCAACAAGGCCGATCCCACCAGTCACATCCGGCCGGCCGTTCGCGCCGCCTATTTGCGCCGCGCCTACCTGCCGCCCTCGGTGCAGGCCATGCTGGCGGGCATGTCGTCCGATCGCGGCATCAAACTTTCCAAACGCGAGCTGGAGGTGCTGCGGCAATGCGTCGCGGGCGTGTCGCTGGTGGAAATCGCCCGCCGGACCAGCCGCAGTATCAAGACCATCAGCACGCAGAAAAGCGTGGCCATGAAAAAGCTCGGCGTGAGCAACGACTATGAACTTTACCAGTACGCCGAAAGCAATGGGCTCTTCAGCGGGATGCAGGGCAGCCACGTTTAGGTTGGCGGAGCCGGGCCGGAGCCTTCCGAACCAAAGCGGAAAGACGCCAGGCCTCGCGGTTTCGCCATTGCGAGTTATTCATATGCCATAAACCGGAACGGGCGGTTCATGCCAATGGGCTGCTTGTCCGTTGCCATGCGCCAGCCTCGCAATCTTCCGAGTTTTCGGAGTTATCCGATTTTTTCGGCCAAGGCTTATCCATAAAATTGAACCACTGGAAAGAGGAGCGCGGCAGCGAAGGCGCACTTCCACTCCAGAGAAAAGGGGTGTCGCAGGAGTTCTCCAGATACCCACGCTTGCGCGTCTCTCACGTTAGTCATTTCAAGAGACGTTTCTCGGTTCTATTTTTTTGGAGTCTTGGTATGAACAAATATGCAATAACATTAGGCGCCGCCATCCTGAGTCTGGCCGCCGGGGGGGCGTATGCTGACCCCGCCAGCAATGGCGGGGTGCTGACCATCAATGGCGAGCTGGTTGCGACGACCTGTACGGTGAGTGGCGAGGGACAGGGCAACAACTTTGCGGTCACCTTGCCGAAAGTGTCGGTCAACGCCCTTTCCGCAGCGGGCTCAACTGCCGGCACCACCGGATTCACTATCGCTCTGAGCGCTTGTGACCCCAAGTCCGGCAAGGTGCGCACGTACTGGGAGCGGGGTGCCAACACGTTGGCCAACGGAAACCTGAAAAACACCGGTGCGGCGTCCAACGTTGAAGTGAGTCTGATCAACAATAATGTTACTTGGGGAAAAATGGACGTTAGCAAACTCGATGATGCGCAAAATTCGCAAGCAGTGTCAATCGGCACCGACGGCACCGCACAGTTGAAATACGCCGCGCAGTACGTTTCGCCGGATGGGGGAGCAACGGCAGGCACGGTAACCACCAGTGTCACGTACTCGATGATTTACCACTGAAAATCGTCCTGGAAGAGGAGACGGCGGGGAACGCTTTGGTTCCCCGTCAGGGGTCGGCTTTAGAGTGTGAACATCATGATGCTTTGTAAACATATTCTTTCAGCATTGGCGGCGGCAACGCTGGCCGTCGGCGGGGTACTGCCGCTTGCGGCGGATGCGTCGGTGGTCATCGGCGGCACGCGTGTGGTGTACCAGGCTACCGACGGCGAAGTGACCGTCAAATTGTCAAATTCCGGCCAGGCGCCGGCGCTGACGCAGGTGTGGCTGGACGATGGCGATGTGCGGGTTGACCCCAGCCAGCTCGATCTGCCTTTCATCCTGACGCCGCCTATCTCACGCATAGAACCCGAGAAATCCCAGACGATCCGTATTGCCTACACCGGCGAGCCGTTGCCGCAGGATAAGGAGATGCTGTTCTGGTTCAACATGCTGGAAGTGCCGCCCAAGCCCAAGGCTGAAGAAGCGGGAGCGAACTATATGCAGTTGGCTTTCCGGTCGCGCATCAAGTTCTTTTTTCGCCCAAGCGGTTTGTCGGGCAAACCGGACGACGCTCCCGGGCAACTGATATGGAAGCTAGGTTCCGACAGCGGCAATCACGTGCTGAACGTATCCAATCCGACGCCGTATCACGTCACCATCATCGAGGCTCGCGTCGGCGACGGTGACGACGCTCCAAGGTTCGACAACGGCGACATGATTGCCCCCGGTGGGCGCATCGCCTTGCGGCTGTCGGCGGAAGTGTCCGACGGTTCGGGAAAGGTGGGATTTACCACGCTCAACGATTACGGAGGCCCGGTCAAGCACGAGGCAACCTTGCAGTAAGCGGCCGGGGCGAAGGGGCGGGCAGCGTTTCGCATCTCCGTTTCCGTTCTCCCCACCCGGCATACCATCATCCAGGCATTTCAGGCAGTCGTTCCCGGTGACGCGAAGCGTCCGGGCAGGGAGCGTTTTGCCTGCAGATAGAGACCCAGGACATGCGTCACCAGCACCTATATATCGCCGCGTTGCAAAACAAGCATTTCCGGCTGGCATCGGTTCCGGCGGCTGTGATGCGGGTCTTTCTAGCCGGCTTTCTCTGCGCCCAGGCGTCGCCTCTTTGCGCCGAAACGCTGCAGACGGCCGCCGTAGAGTTCGATGAGCAGTTTCTCGTCGGAACGGGCGCGCAGAAGATGGACATCAGCCGTTTCAATCGAGGCAACATCGCCATGCCCGGTAAATATCGCGCGGCGATGTACGTCAATCGGGTGTGGTCCGGACTGGTGGATGTTACGCTGATCGAAGTCGATGGCGACAAGCACGATGTTCAGCCTGCCTTCGGCCGCGACCTGATCGAGCGCATGCCGGTGGACTTTTCGCGCCTGACCACGGAGGCCATCGAAAAAATCGGCGCTTTGGGACAAAACGGCACGCTTCTGCTGCCGACACTGATCGACGGGGCCCGCGCTACCTTCGATATCGGCGAGCTGCGGCTGGACGTCAGTATTCCGCAGGCGGCGCTGAGCCGTAGCGCGCGCGGCTGGGTCGATCCGAAATTCTGGGATGACGGCATACCCGCCGCCATTCTGCAATACGACGCCAATATTTATCACTCGACGGGCAGCGGCCTGTCGGACACCCAGAGTTATCTGGGGGTGACGGCGGGCGTCAATGTCGGGCCGTGGCGTCTGCGTTACAACGGCAACGTCACCAACAGCACCGGCAACGGCACCGAATTCCAGCATATGCAGGTCTATGCGCAGCGTTCGTTCGCATCGCTCAAGAGCCAGCTCACCTTGGGGGATTCCTACACCGACGGCAACATTTTCGACGCCTTCGGCGTGCGCGGCATCCAGATCGGCAGCGACGACCGGATGTACCCGGAATCGCTGCGGGGCTATGCGCCAACGGTGCGGGGCATCGCCAACACCAACGCCAAGGTGCAGGTCAGGCAAAATGGCAACATCATTTACGAGACCACCGTCGCACCCGGGCCGTTCGAGATCAGCGACCTGTATGCCACGGGGTATGGCGGCGACCTGCAACTGATCGTCACCGAAGCCGACGGCAGCCGGCGCATCTCGAACATCCCCTATGCGGCGCCGGTGAATGCGCTGCGCGAGGGGCGCTGGCGCTATGGCGTGTCGGCAGGGCAGTACCGCAACGCCGGTATCGAAGAAACCCCGTTCGTTTTACAGGCGACGGTGCAGCATGGGCTGAGCAATCTGCTGACGCTCTACGGCGGCGCCATCGTCTCGGAAAACTACCAGTCGGGCGCGGCAGGCGTGGCGTTGAACACTGTCATAGGCGCAATCGGTTTCGACGCCACGCATGCGATGACCAAGCTCTGCAGCCAGCCCGACCGCCACGGACAGAGTTATCGCTTATCCTTTTCCCGTTTGTTTTCGCCGACCGATACCAATATCACGCTGGCCGCCTATCGCTATTCGACCATCGGCTTCCTGAGCTTGCGGGACGCGATGTATGTGCGGGACCGGGAAAAGCGAAACGCCAGCTTCGACGGCCACGTAGGGCAGAAAGGCCGTTTACAGGCCACCCTGAGCCAGGGAATCGGCCGATGGGGGAGTTTTTATCTTTCCGGCTACACGCAGAATTACTGGAGCCGCCCCGGCCGCGATTCGTCGTACCAATTCGGATACAACACCAGCATCCGGCGGGTGGGCGTCAACTTCTCCGCTACGCGCGAGCTCGATGCCGACAGCGGGCGATGGGACAACCGCGTCATGCTGACGCTGAATATCCCGCTGGGCAGCGGCTCCGACATCGTCAATTCGTCAACCTCGTATACGCACGACTCGCGCAACGGCAGCAATCAGGTTCAAGAGTCCCTGACCGGCGCCTTCGGCAAGGATTACGAGTTCAACTACGGCGTGACCGCCAGTTACGCCGACAACAGCAGCGGCAACAGCAGCAGCGTCAACGCCAACATCGGCTATCTCAGTCCGTTCACCCAGGTTCGCGCCAATGCCGGCCACGGCAACGGCTATACCCAGGTTGGCGGCGGCTTGAGCGGCTCGGTCGTGGCATGGCAGGGGGGCGTGGCATTCACGTCGCAGACCGGCGATACCTTTGCGGTGATCGAGGCGAAGGACGCCGCGGGCGCGCGCGTGGCGAGCGCGCCGGGCGTGCGGGTGGACAGTTTCGGCCATGCTCTGGTGGCGGGTGTGAATCCTTATGAAATGAACAGGGTGGAGATCGACACCAAGGGCCTGCCCCTGGGAGTGGAACTCAAGAGCACCGAACAGCGCTTCGCGCCGACCGCCGGGGCCGTCGTCAAGGTGAATTTCGAAACGCAGGACCGGGGCCGGCCGGTCATGCTGCGCATCAGGCAGGCCAATGGCAAAGCAGTGCCGTTCGGCGCCGACGTCCTGGATGCCGACGGCAACAACGTGGGTTCGGTTACCCAGGGCGGGCGGGCGCTGGTATACGCCAAGACCCGGAGCGGCAGGCTGTCAGTGAAGTGGGGCGAGGCGGCGGGCCAGTCATGCCATGTGAATTACGTGGCGCCGCCCAGCGAGGGTAGGCAGGGGGCGTCATTCTCCTTCAGCGAGGCTGAATGCGGCTGAGCTCCGGGTTTGGGTATCCATGTGTGGATAGGTTCCGCCGCCGGCCGGACGATACCGGTTTGACGCGGCTCAGAGGTTACTTTTTGAAGGGAAGCAACCGTGCGTAGAGACAAACTTGTGGCGGCCGCCATAGTGTTGATCATGGCCGGCTTTACTCTGACCGCCGTGATGTTGATCACGGCGGGCTCCGCGGTTGCGGCTCCCCCGGATGCCATGTTGTACTTTACCGGCGAGATCATTCAGTCAAGCTGCAGGGTCGACAGCGAATCCGTCAATCGGACGATTCAGCTGGGCACTGCGCGCACGACGGATTTCGACCGCGTCGGCAGCATACGGAATCCCACGGCGTTCAACGTGAAACTGGCGAACTGTATGCCGGGAACCAGGGTGACCATGACGGTAAGCGGTCAGATCGATCCGAACTCTGGCGTGCTGAAGAATACCGGTTCCGCGGCGCAGGTGGGGGTGCAACTGCTGTTGGCCAAAAGTCAAGGCGATACTACGGGTGGTCCGATCATGATCAACGGTGGTATGAGTCTGGGAAGCATATCCACCGATGGCACGATGACCATTCCGATGGTAGCGCAGTTCTACCGACTGGGGGATATGACATCCGGTTCGGTGTCGGCGATTGCGACGGTGGACTTCGTCTATAACTGAGCGGGGAACGATGGATGAATGGAACGGCGACAATGAATGCTTTTGATGTGCTTTCTCCGGCCCGGCGCGGTGTTCTGGCGCTGCTGTTGGTTCTGGCGTTGTCGGCCTGCTCCAAGGGCGCATGGGCGGGCGTAATGTGCTGGGGGAGCGGCGAGACGGTAAACATCACCCTGCCGGCTGCCATTCATGTGCCGCGCGATGCCACCGCAGGGACTGTTCTGGTGGGGTGGCGCGTCTCGCCGCGGGTGACCTATCCCTGCAAAGCGACAGAAGGTGGTAACAATTTTGGTATATACGGCATGTCGACGCTACAGAAAACCTATACTTCCGCAACAATGACGGGAGCCCCTCCCGGGGGAGTCGGCAATGTGACGACTTATCGCGTCATTGAGAGCGGCGTTCCCGGTATCGGTCTGGCGATGGCATTCGATTCCAAGGCAGGCGCTTGCGATCCAGGGTGGAGGGATGTGCTTGTGCCGGATGAGGGGGTGCCCCCGCCCTGGGTGGGCTGGCAATGCAACAACGGCGGGGACTACACCAGTTATGGGCGGATTGCCATCGCCATCGTCAAGACGGGTACGGCCAGCGCCGGGGTAGTGCCTGGGGGAAACGTCGCACAGGCGACGGCGGTACGTGAGAATATTCCCGACAGTTTCGGCGCTCCGCGCGCCAACTTCAACATGACTCCGGTGCAGATCGTGCCTGCGACTTGCACCACCCCTGACGTGCCGATTCCCCTGGGATCGCACTATCCAAGCGAGTTCGGCGCCATCGGTACGACGACGGCGGCGGTCGATTTTTCGATCCGCTTGGACAACTGTCCGGCAGGAATGGAGCGCATCAGTTACAGGATCGATCCGACGACGCCGGTGATCGACAGCGCGCAGTCGGTGGTTGCGCTGAACAATGGCGAGCGCAGCGCGACGGGGGTGGGCGTGCAACTGCTGGACGGCTCGGGTAACCCATTCAAGTTGCGAAACCCGGTGATCTTCTACGCTTACGATAGAAACACGGTGGGCAACTATGCCATTCCGATGAAGGCGCGCTATTACAAAACCGCGGCGAAGGTAACGGCAGGGCCAGCGAATACGGCGATGACCGTCACGATGTCTTATAGGTAGGCCGGCGGTACATTGGTATGGCATCCCGTCGCGCTGCCGATTCATTGAGTGGAACGCGTGACGACGGCTAGATGAAACGACGATGATAAATGCTTTTGAGGTACTTCGGCTGAACCGGCGCGGCATTCTGGCGCTGCTGTTGATTCTGGCGCTGCTGGCATGCTCCAAAGAAGTTATGGCGGACGTAAATTGCTGGGGGGGCGGTTCGACAGTAAACGTCAATCTGCCGGCTACCATTCATGTGCCGCGCGATGCCGCCGCGGGGACTATCCTGGTGGGATGGAGTATCTCGCCGCAGGTCGGCTATTCCTGCAACTCGACTGACCAGAATCACGGTTTCGGTATACTGGGCAGCGCGATTCTGCAGAAAACCTTCACCTCCGTAACAGTGACGGGAGCTCCTCCAGGGGGAACAGACAATACAACGATTTATCGCGTCATTGAGAGCGGCGTTCCAGGTATCGGCCTGGCCATGGCATTCGAATCCAAGGCGGGCGTTTGCCCACCGGGGTGGATGGATGTATTGGTGCCGGACCGGGATGGCAAACCTCTGCCCTGGGTGGGCTATGACTGCAATTCCCGCGGAAACGATGGCGTTCACGGGCGGATCGCCGTCGCCATCGTCAAAACGGGTACGGTCAGCGCCGGGGTTGTGCATGGGGGAATCGTCGCACAGGCGACGGCGTCATACCATGGCAGCATCGATAGTTTTGGCGTCTTACGCTTCAACTTCGGCATGACTCCGGTGCAGGTCATTGCCGCGACATGCGAGGTCTCCGACGTGCGGATCCCCCTGGGATTGCACTTCTCAAGCGAGTTCGGCGGCGTCGGCACGGCGACCTCGGCGGTCGACTTCGCGATCCGCCTGGACAACTGTCCGGCCGGAATGAAGAACATCAGCTACAGGATCGATCCGACGACGCCGGTGATCGACAGCGCGCGGTCGGTGGTTGCGCTGAGCGATGTTATGGGCGTTGCGACGGGGGTGGGCGTGCAGTTGCTGGACGACTCGGGCAGCCCATTCAAACTGGAAAGCCTGACGGCCTTCAACGCCTACAATAAAACCACGGGAGGCAGCTATGCCATCCCGATGAAGGCGCGCTATTACAAGACCTCGGCGACGGTAACGGCAGGGCCGGCGCATACGGCGATGACCGTCACGATGTCCTACGACTAGCGTGGCGCACGGGGCATCGATCCGCATGGAAAATCCGGCGATGAACCGCGCCGGGTTTTTCACGGACTGGCCGTGAAGCAGCGCAGGGAGCCACATTCCGCCTGCCGGTTCGTTGAATGAAAAGTGCGGCGATAAAGAGAGGGAGCGGGGACAATGAATGCTTTTGACGTACTTTTGCCGCCCCGGTGCGGTGTGCCGGCGCTACTGTTGGTTCTGGCATCGCTGGGCTGCGCTAAAGAAGCACGGGCGTACATAAATTGCTGGGCGAACGGTTCGGCAGCGGCCTACGTTAATCTGCCGCCCGCCATTCACGTGCCGCGCGATGCCGCCGTGGGAGCTATCCTGGCGGGATGGAGCATCTCACCGGCGGTGAGCTATGGATGCAGAGCGACCGGCGAGAGGCGCGATTTCGGCATATTCGGCATTTCGAAACTACCGAATGCCTTGACTTCCGTGACGATAACGGGAGCCCCTCCCGGGGGAAGCGGCAATGCGACGACGTATCGCGTCATCGAGAGCGGCATTCCGGGTATCGGCCTGGCCATGGCATTCGACGCCAAGGCGGGCGCTTGTCCGCCAGGGTGGAAGGATATGTTCGCGCCGGACCCGGATGGCGCGCCTGAGCCCTGGGTGGGCCGGCAATGCAATTCCCTCGGAGACTACGGCAGCCGTGGCCGGGTTGCCATCGCCATCGTCAAGACGGGAATGGCCGGCGCCGGGAG
>JAVBSG010000171.1:0-10652 GCA_031547245.1 Propionivibrio sp. | reverse complement strand
TACGAATTCGTCTGGGACGAATTCTGCGACTGGTACCTCGAACTCGCCAAGGTGCAGATCCAGAGCGGCACGCCGGAACAGGCCCGCGCCACGCGCCAGACGCTGATACGCGTGCTGGAAGTCGTGCTGCGACTGGCGCACCCGCTGATCCCGTTCATCACCGAGGAACTCTGGCAGACCGTCGCGCCGCTGGCCGGCAAGAAGAAGTGCGAATCCGTCATGCTCGCCGCCTACCCGCAGGCGCAGCCCGAAAAAATCGACGACGCCAGCGAAACCTGGGTACAGCGGCTCAAGGAAATGATCTACGCCTGCCGCAACCTGGCCGGGGAGATGAATCTTGCCCCTTCACAGAAACTCCCCCTGATCGCGGCAGGAAATGAAGCGCTGTTGAAAGACTTCGCTCCCTACCTCAAGGCCAAGGCGCTATCAAAGATTACGCTGACCGACGTGCAGATCGTCGCCGCCGGCGAATTCGACCGGGTCGCGCAGGAAGACAACGCCCCGATCGCCGTCGTCGGCGAAACGCGGTTGATGCTCAAGATCGAAGTCGACGTCGCCGCCGAAATCGAGCGCCTGACCAAGGAAATCGCCCGCCTCGAAGGCGAAATCGCCAAGGCCACGGCCAAGCTCGCCAACGAAAGCTTCACCGCCCGCGCCCCGGCGCAGGTGGTCGAACAGGAGAAAAAGCGCCTCGCCGACTTCACCGCCACGGTCGAGAAGTTCAAGCCCCAGCTGGAACGGCTGAAGCGTCAGTAACGCAAAATAAGCTGCACGCAAAACGGCGCCTCACAGGCGCCGTTTTGCGTTTACCGCCTACCTCGCCCTTACCCATACACGCTGAGGGACGCGTAGATCCGCGAAAAATATTCGTTCATCAAGCGAGTGGCGGCCTTGGCGTCGCGGCTTTCCAGGGCGTCGACGACGGAAGTCAGCTCCCGCAGCGTCTGCTCCCGGATGGCTTCGTTGATCGTGCCGTGCAGAGCGGAGCGGCCGTCGTACTGGACCGCGCGGCGGTCGGCGACGATGCTCTCGAAGATTTGTATGAGAAAACGGTTTTTCGTGGCGCCGAATATCGATTGATGCACACCATAGATGTGCTCCTTGAAATCGATCCATTCCTGCGCCTGGCGAATTTTCGCAAGGTGCCGGCGCATTTGCGCAAAATCCGCCTCATCCGCCCGTTTTGCCGCCAACACCATCATCGCGGGTTCGAACAGCAGGCGCCCTTCGAGAATCTCGCTGAAGGTCGGGACATTCTGGTGATGGGCGGCAACCGGAATATCCGAAGACTCGTTGAGGAGTTGCAGCAGTTTGTCCGAAAGAAAAGAACCGCTGCCCACCTTTCTCGTAACCAGCCCATGGGAAGACATCATGGCGAAAACATTGCGGATGGTGCTTCTCGACGTTCCATACCGCTTGGCCAGGTCCCTTTCGTTGGGCAGCTTGTCGCCGGCCTGCAGCGCGCCATCCTTGATCGCCTGCATGATGGAACGATAAACGACAGCCGCCGCCGCTTTGTCGTGGCCGATGATCCGTTCGGAAATCTCTTCAGCAGTGTCCAAACTCATGATTTTCTTCTCGCAGGCTGAAAATACATCAGCTAACATGTAATGGTTGACTATTCTACCAATTGTTCTTGTTTCTTCGGCGCAATGGATAACTACCGCACAACGCAAGACCGACTGTACTCTTGCCGGACTCCCTTCGCTACCGAAACCGCCATCCTGGATGATTGGCTTGATTTAACGACAATTTACCGCTCCTGGCAACAAAAGCGCAAATGGCGAAAATAATGACAATATTCTTCCTCGCCACCTGACCGTAAAACAAGACCCTTTGCAAAAACCGGTATCGATGGATCGATTCGCAAATTGCCTCGCCAATTTGGTTGACCATTAGGCGAAAATTATCATACACTGGATCACAGTGAACTTTCCCCATCGGACCTGCGCCCATGTTTTTTTCGGCGCTCATCCCGACAAACGGCGGCAGACCCGGGAAATACAGAGTTCTTAGAATACAAGGCAGAGAGGGACAGATGAATGCGCTTACTTTTTCGCAAGAAATAATACGCAAAACATTCTCCAGGGACGTCGCGGTCGCCGCCGGGGCGCATGTGGATCGACCGGACCGGTTCCTCACGGGAAGCCGAAATGGTATTCCATTCTGGACGATCTTCCTGCGTATCGTCCAATAGAACGTCTCCGGCCAGCCGAAACAAGCCATTCCCGCAAGCGGAATATGTCCTCGAAACGAACCTGAAGAGCGCGAAATGACAAGGATCGACAACCAGTTGAAAGAACGCGGAATAGTCCTGCCCCCCGTACCCGCCCCTACTGCCAACTTCGAAACGAGCCGCCATGCCGGCAATTACCTTTACCTGTCGGGCCAGGGGCCTCTCGATGCCTCCGGGCATTTGCATACCGGCAAGGTGGGGGCCGAAGTTCCATGGGAAGAAGCCTACCAGCACGCCCGGATCACCGGGCTGAATCTGCTGGCCGCCGCCAGCAACGCCGTCGGCGATCTGGCAAGGGTCAAGCAGGTCGTCAAGCTGTTGGGACTGGTCAACGCTGCGCCCGAATTCACGCAGCACCCGCAGGTAATCAACGGCTGCTCGGATCTCTTTGTCGAAGTGTTCGGCGAGAAGATCGGCCGCGGCGCCCGCTCGGCCATCGGCGTCGGATCTCTCCCCAACAACCAGACTGTCGAGATCGAAGCGATCTTCGAATTGTTCGAGGAAAAGGATTAGGAATAGGCCGGCAACCGCCGGCGTTCGCCAAAACACGATAGAGGATAATGAGATGCGTTGGGAAAACCTGAGCACGAAGGATTTCGAGCAAATCGGGAGAGACACGCCCGTACTGATCAACATTGCCGCAATCGAGCAGCACGGCGCCCACTTGCCGGTGGAGGTCGACGCCCGGATCGGCCAGCACTTCGTCGGTGAGATCGACCGCCTCCTGGGGTCGGAGGTCCTGTCGCTCCCGCAGATCAAGGTATGCTGTTCCCGCCATCACATGGATTTTCCGGGCTCATTGACCGTCAGCCACGAAGCCTTCCTGGCGTATGCCTTTGAACTGATCTCCTCGGCGCTCGCCCACGGATTCAAAACCATTGTCATTCTCAACAGCCACGGGGGAAATCAGGGAATCGGCCAGGTTCTGACGGAGAAACTCGGCCTGGCCCACCCGGACTGCCGGATCGTATTCCTGACGTGGTGGCGAATCGCCCACGACGGGCTTGCCGCTTTGCGGGAGTCGGATTACGGCGGCACCGGCCATGCGTGCGAACTCGAAACCTCATTGATGATGCATATCGCACCCGAATCCGTGCGCCGTAAACTGATTTGCGGTTTCAACCATGTCCTTCCCTTCGATTGGGCCGACGCCGACATGCTGGAATCGCGAGGAGCCTCCTATTTCCGGACGATGCGCACCTCATCGGGCGGAACGGGCGTCGTGGGCGACCCGTCTTTCGCCAGCGCCGGGAAGGGAGCGCGGATTTCCGAAATCGTAGTAAGCAAGATGACGCAGATTCTCAAAGATCTTTCTCGTTAGCCCATTTTCCACAGGGGGTGATCCATGTTGAAATTGAAAAATATAGTCACAGCCGGTTTGTTCGCATGCAGCATGGCAATGGCGCCGTTGGCCCAGACAGCGGAGCCGGCGCGCGGAGGCAAACTGGTCGTGGCGACAATTGGGGAACCGACCGCGCTCGACCCCATGCTGCTGCCGGGGGATTTGCTGGCGATGATCGCCCAGCACGTCGTCGAGACCCTCTACACCTTCGATGCCGAATGGAAGGTCGTGCCGCTGATCGCCGAGGAAATGCCGGCGGTTTCGGAAGACGGCAAGGTTTACACCATCAAATTGCGCAAGGAAATATTCTTCCACAATGGCAAGCTGATGACCTCGAAGGATGTCATTTCCTCGCTGAAACGCTGGACCGAACTCGCTTCCCGGGGCAGACTGATTGCGCCGATGGTCGAATCGATCAAGGCACTTGACGACTACACCGTGCAAATCGCCCTGAATCAGCCGTTTACTCCTCTGATCGCCATGCTGGCGTTCAACAATTCGGCCGCCATCATCGTGCCGGAGGGAACGGGCAAGGAACCCATCACCAACCCCATCGGCACCGGGCCCTACCTGTTGAAAGAGCGTCGCCCGGATCAATACATCGATCTCGTGCGCTTCGACAAGTACAACCAGCGCAAGGGGGAGCCGAACGGCTATGGCGGCGCGCGCAAACAGTACCTCGACGAAATCGTCTTCGTGCCGGTGCCGGATGCCAATACCCGCATCGAGGGGGCGCTGGCCGGCCAGTACCAGTACGCCGACCTTCTGCCGGTGGAAAGCTACGACCGGTTGAAAGCGCCGGCATCGAAATCGGCCCCGGCCATTCTGAAGGCCTTCGGCTGGCCGATCTTCGTGCTCAACACGAAGCAGGGGCTCATGACCAACCAGGCCATCCGCGCGGCGGCCCAGATGACCATGAATTCGACTGACATGCTGGCGGCAGCTTTCGGCAGCGAGACTTTTTACAAGGTCGATGGAGCGCTCTACCCCGAGGGATACATCTGGCGCAACGATGCCGGTGTCAAATCGTACAACCAGGCGGACCCCGACAAGGCGGCCAAGGCGTTGAAGGCGGCGGGCTACAAGGATACTCCCGTGCGCATCCTGACCACCCGCCAGTACGAATTCCACTACAAGATGGCGCAGGTTGCCGCGGAAAATCTCAAAGCCGCCGGATTCAAGGTGGACATGCAGGTCGTCGACTGGGCGACGCTGGTGCAGCGCCGGGCGGAACCGGCCCTGTGGGATATCTATCTGACTCACTATCCGTTCCTCGCCGAACCCGCCTTGATCCTGAATCTCGCCGATACCGCGCCGGGATGGTGGACCACGCCGGAAAAGCAGAAGCTGGTGACGGCCTTCAACACCGAGTCGAACGTGGACAAGCGCAAAGCCCTGTTCGCCGAAATCCAGAACCTCGTCTATAAGGAAGTGCCCTTTTACAAGGTAGGCGACTTCAACAGCCTGTCAGCGGTGGCGAACAACATGAAAGGGTATACGCCGACGCCGTGGCCGCATTTCTGGAATGCCTGGCTCGAAAAATAGGCGAGTCCGGCGGAGGGTTGGTTCATGCTGAAATATATTCTCAAGCGCTTCGTGGGAATGTTGATCGTCATGTTGATCGTGGTTACGGTCGTCTTCGTCCTGGTTCGGGTCGCCCCCGGCGACCCGGCGGCGGTCATGCTGGGAACCGATGCGACGGTGGCCGACATCGAAAACCTGCGGGAAAGGCTGGGATTGAACGACAGCCTGCCGAAGCAGTACGTGATCTTCGTCAGGCAAGCCTTGCAAGGCGATCTCGGACAATCCATTTTCCTGGCGAGGCCGGTGACGACGTCGATCTACGAGCGTGCTGAACCAACCTTCTTTCTGACGATTTTTTCCCTGCTGATCGCCACGGTGATAGCGCTGCCCGTGGGAGTTCTTTCGGCATACTACCGGGGTTCCTGGTTCGACCAGTGCAGCACCGGACTGGGAATGCTTCTGGCAAGCATTCCCAATTTCTGGCTGGGATTGATCCTGATCCAGCTCCTGGCCGTCGGCACGGGGATGTTTCCGGTGTCGGGCTACGGCCTGCCGGGCGCTTCGTTTTCCGAGCGCCTGCAGCACCTGGCGCTGCCCGCGCTTTCGCTGGGCATCGTCTCATCGGCGCTGATCATGCGCTTCACTCGCGCCAGCATGCTCGAAGTCCTCGGCGACGATTACGTGCGCACCGCGCGCGCCAAGGGCGTAAGCGAATGGCGCGTGGTCATGCTGCATGCGTTCAAGAACGCGCTGATCCCCATCATGACGGTCCTCGGCATGACGGCGGCAATACTGATCGCCGGCTCCGTCGTCATCGAAACCGTCTTCAGCGTTCCCGGAATCGGCAATCTGGTGGTCAATGCCGTCATGCGGCGCGATTACCCCGTGATCCAGGGCATTCTGCTGATCATTTCGGCCGTCTATGTCCTGATCAATTTTGCGATAGACATGCTCTATCTGGTGATAGACCCACGAGTGCGCTACTGATGTCAGAGACAGCCTCCCATATTCTGCCCGGCGCAAGTTTCGGCGCGCGGCTTTTTCGCCGCAAGGCGGTTTTGTTCAGCATCGCCGTGCTGTCGCTGATGGTGCTGTGCGCCGTCCTCGCGCCATTCATATCCCCTTTCTCGCCGAACAAGCTGTCCATCGTCAACCGCCTGGCGGCGCCCAACGCAACTTTCTGGTTCGGTACGGATGAATTCGGCAGGGATATTCTGTCGCGCACGATCTTTGCCGCCCGGCTGTCCTTGCTGGTCGGCTTTTGCGTCACGGTGTTCGCGGTCATCGGAGGCGTTTTTCTCGGCCTGCTTGCCGGTTTTTTCACCAAACTGGACACCTCGATCGCCCGCCTGATCGACGCCATGATGGCCTTCCCGGATGTGCTGCTGGCGATTGCCCTGGTGGCGGCGCTGGGGCCGTCGCTGACGACGGTGATCATCGCCCTGGGAATCGTATACACGCCGCGCGTGGCCCGCGTCGTGCGCGCCTCGACCCTGGTGATCCGCGAGCTGCCCTTCATCGACGCCGCCCGCGGCATGGCGATTCCGACGCACAAAATCATCCTGCGGCACGTCTTGCGCAATTTGATGGCCCCGATCCTGGTACAGGGCAGCTTTGTGTTTGCCTACGCCATGCTGGCCGAAGCCGGACTCTCTTTTCTCGGCCTGGGGGTAAGCCCGGAGATTCCGACGTGGGGAACCATGATCGCATCCGGCAGGCAGTATCTGGGACAAGCGATCTGGATGACCGTTTTTCCGGGCGCGGCGATTATTTTCGCCGTACTCTCCCTGCAATTGCTCGGGGATGGTTTCAGGGATTTGATGGACCCACGTTTGAGAAAAGACCTATGAGGCCTGTTTTATCCGTTTCCGGGCTGACGACATCGTTCAAACGGGACGGGCAGTGGAATGCCGTCGTCCGCAACGCCTCGTTCGACGTATTGCCGGGAGAAACCGTGGCCATCGTCGGCGAGTCCGGTTCCGGCAAGAGCGTGACGTCGCTGTCGATCATGCGCCTGTTGCAGAAAGACAATAGCCGCATCCAGGGAACCGTCCATATCGGCGACAAGGAAGTTTTGTCTCTGTCCGAAAGAGAGATGCGGCGCGTCCGCGGCAACGAGATATCGATGATTTTTCAAGAGCCGATGACGAGCCTGAACCCGCTGTTTTCCGTGGGGTGGCAGATTTCCGAGGCGCTGCGGACCCATAACCGCATCAGCGAGGAACAGGCGCGGCGCCAGACCTTGCAGTTGCTGGAAAAGGTCCGCATTCCGGACGCAGCGGAACGTTTTGACGACTATCCCCACCGCTTTTCCGGCGGAATGCGGCAGCGGGTCATGATTGCCATGGCCCTGGCCAGCCGCCCCAAGCTGTTGATCGCCGACGAACCGACAACCGCGCTGGACGTCACGATTCAAGGGCAGATCCTTGATTTGATCAAAGTGCTGCAGGAAGAAGAGGGAACTTCGGTACTGTTCATCACCCACGACATGGGGGTCGTCGCCGAGATCTCCGACCGGACGGTGGTAATGTACAACGGGGAAGTGGTGGAAACCGGGCTGACCGGGGACATCTTTCATCGAGCGCAGCACCCCTACACGCGCGCGTTGCTGGCCAGCGTCCCCGCCTTGGGGTCGATGCAGGGCGTAGACCGGCCGCTGCGCTTTGCCGTCGTCGACAAGAAAACCGGGCTGGCCGATACCCCCATACCGACCGCCGACACCGTGGCAGCGGACGAGCCGCCGGTCCTGGAGGTCAAAAACCTGATCACGCGCTTCGATATCCGATCCGGAGTGTTGGGCAAGGTCAGCAGCCGCGTGCATGCCGTCGAGGGAGTTTCCTTCTCGCTGAGCAAGGGCGAGACGCTATCGCTGGTAGGGGAATCGGGCTGCGGCAAGTCTACGACGGGCAGATCGATCATCCGCCTGGTCGAACCGGCAAGTGGCTCGGTCACGATCGACGGGCAGGAAATCCTGGCCATGGACCACAAGGCGCTGGCCGCCATGCGCCGCCAGGTGCAAATGGTTTTCCAGGACCCGTTTGCCAGCCTGAACCCGCGCATGACGGTGGCCGACGCCATCGCCGAACCCTATCTGGAACACGGACTGGGAACCTCGGCCAAGGCCAGGGCGCGTGTCGTCGAACTGCTCGAACAGGTCGGCTTGTCCGCCGACATGATGCACCGCTTTCCCCACGAATTCTCCGGCGGACAGCGGCAGCGCATCTGTATCGCCCGGGCCTTGGCGCTCGAACCGAAAATCATCGTGGCGGACGAGTCGGTTTCCGCCCTCGACGGTTCGGTCAAGGGGCAAGTCATCAACCTGCTGCTGGACCTGCAAGCCAGCCTGGATCTGGCCTTTCTGTTCATTTCGCACGATATGGCCGTCGTCGAGCGCGTCAGCCACCGCGTCGCCGTCATGTACCTTGGCGAGATCGTCGAGATCGGCCCAAGGGCCGCCATTTTTTCAAATCCCCGGCATCCTTACACGCAAAAACTGATTGCCGCCGTTCCCGTTCCCGACCCGTCCAGGCGGGGAGTGAAAAGAGCCATATCCAGTGAAGACCTGGTCAGCCCCGTGCGCCCCCTGGATTTCGTTCCGCCGGCCAGGCAATACGAGGAAGTGGGTCCGGGGCATCTCGTCATGCGCTGGGAATAGGCGTAACCGCAAGTTAAAACTGAAGACGGCGCCCGGAGGCGCCGCCTTATCGTCTACAACGTCGTCAGATCACGGCTTCGGCGGTTCAGGCGCTTTGTCCTCGGGCGCTTTGTCTCCGGACGTTTTATCGCCATGCTCGGCGGCAAAATCCTCCTCGCGCTGCATTTGCTCGACGGGCGCCTCCTCGATGGGCGGCGGCGTAAATCTGGAGATCCAGTGCTCGGCCGGCGCGTCGCGGATAATGGCCGGAACGGAGACCAGCACCATATCCATGAAAGTGGGGATGACGAATTCCTTCTCCACTCGCTTGTCCTCATCGGCATCGTCGACGATCAGGATCGTGTGCTTCGGCCCGCCGACCTCGACCATGACGCGCTCGGCGCGTCCCATCGGCGTATCCATTTCCTTGCCGTCGATGCTGACGGTCGCCGACTCCCAGGCACGAAGCTCCTTGCCGTCGATGGTGATCGTATTGGTGTCGATCAGCAGCGTATGGCCCTTGCCGATGTAGAACAGGTAGACCGAGAGCACGAGCAGCGCGATCACCACGCCGGCTCGTTGAATCAGGCTGCGCGCCGTCATGCCGCACCTCCCTTGGCGCCGTTCGCGGCAGGCGCGCCGTTGCCGGTCGCCCCGCCGCGTAGCGTGGCCCGCGATTCGTTCTCCTGGGCCACCCGCTTCCACTCGTAAAGCACCAGCGCCAGCGCGATGACGCCGTAGCTGACGAACTGCCGGAAATATTCACCTAGCATCCCCGAGCCGATCATGTTCTTGCCGGCCATCGGCGACACCAGGAACAGCAGGTGGAAGAGAATCACGCCGATGATCACGTTGGGGATCGAGGCCTTGGTCACCGACGCGCCGCCGATGAGCAGCGCGGCGATGGAGAACATGCCGATCTGTTCGTGCGAGCTGGTGGTGTTGATGGTGCCGAGGTTCTGCAGGAAGATGATCTGCCCGATGCCGGCCAGCACCGTCGAGATGATGATCGCCATGAGGCGCGTGCGCTCCACGGCGATGCCCGCCGCGCCGGCCACCCCGCGGTCCTGTCCGACGGCGCGCATGTCCTGGCCGATCTTGGTCTTGCGGAACCAGATGATGAAGATGCTGACGGCCGCGATGATGAGATAGCTCAGCACCGGGATGTTCAGCCCGGCGATCTTGAGCGGGATGAAGGTATCGAACGCCTGCCGCACGCCTTCCAGGCCGACGACGTTGCGGATGCCGTAGCCGCGCGAAAGCAGCAGCGCCGAGTTCATGACCGGGATGATGCTGCCCATGGCATAGAGCACGACCAGCATATAGACGCCGTTCATGAAAAAGGCCAGGATGAAGCCGGTCACCATCTCCCGCCCCTTGGCCATGTTCATGATCGAACCGCACAGCCAGCCGAGGCAGACCGAGATCGGCAGCGAGATGATCATGGCCAGCAGCAGCCCGGGAATGCCGACGACGCCCCAATCGGTGATGAAAATAAGGCCGAGCTGGCCGGCCATGGCACCCAGCACCATGCCGAAGTTGAGTCCCATGCCGGCCATGATCGGCAGCAGCAGCGCGATCACCAGGAAGGTATTGCGCCCGAGGCGCGACAGGATTTCCTGCATCAGAAAGCTTGAAGGCAGGCCCGAGGCTGGAATCGCAATGGCGATCAATACGATGAAGAGAATGACGACGGCGTTCTCGATCAAAAAAAGTCGCAGTCTGTTCATTTCAGCACCTTGGTCTTGCGGGTCAGGGCATAGAGGATCATGCCGTTGGAAACGATGATGCGGATGACGTCGGACATGTCCACCTTGAGCACCGCGTTGAAGATCGACGGCGTCATGGTCAGGATGCCCTGGTAGAGCGCCGCGCCGATGAACACGTTGGTCAGCGTCGCCTTGTTGACCCCGGCG
>JAVBSG010000135.1:0-12545 GCA_031547245.1 Propionivibrio sp. | reverse complement strand
TAAGATTTCCCCGGGGACTTGATCCCCCTGAAGGGTCGTGGAAGACCACCACGTTGATAGGCTGGGTGTGGAAGCGCAGTAATGCGTTAAGCTAACCAGTACTAATTGCCCGTGCGGCTTGATCCTATAACCTTAAGCAATAGAACTCGTGATTCAATCACAACACACAACCTTCTACCCCATTTTGCGCACGCTAAACCGCGTGCGGACAAGTTATGCTTGGCGGCCATAGCGCTTCGGACCCACCCCTTCCCATCTCGAACAGGACCGTGAAACGAAGTTGCGCCGATGATAGTGCACATCCGTGTGTGAAAGTAGGTCACCGCCAGGCTCCCCATTACAATGGCCCTCGCGCATCCAGCGCCAGGGCCATTGCCTCTTATAACTCCCGAAAAAACAAGTACAAATCGGAACATCCCCAACCACAGGGAGCTTTGAGCTGAATCCGCTGTCTGATTGCAAAATGACCAAATGGGGCGACGATGCAGCAAAAATCTGAGTGGATTACCTTGGGCGGCGGATGCTTCTGGTGCATCGAGGCGGCATTCTCGCACGTGAGAGGCGTACTCTCCGCCGTTTCCGGCTATGCCGGTGGGCAAACGGAAAACCCAAACTACCAGGCAGTATGTTCAGGCGACACAGGCCATGCAGAAGTCGTGCAGATCGAATATAACCCAGCCGAGATTTCACTACCCGCTTTGCTGGATATCTTTTTCGCGATTCACGACCCAACTACGCCAAATCGCCAAGGCAATGACATCGGTACCCAATATCGCTCAGTAGTGTTTTATCACACACAGAACCAGATTGAGACCGTTGCGGAAGCAATCGCCCAGGCGGCGGAAAACGCTGGGGGCGAGGCTCGCATCGTTACCGAGGTTCTGCCGGTCCCTGATTTTTATCCGGCCGAGGAATACCATCAGCGGTATTTTGAAAAAAATCCTGGGCAGGGGTACTGCCAGGTCATTATTGCGCCCAAACTGGCCAAATTGAGACGCCATTTCGCTAGTTCGCTCGTATCTTCAGCTCCCCAGAATAGTTTCCATACACACTGAAGTCAGAGGCCGGGGATGCCTGGTTTTGATGGTGATTTTGCACCAGGCTGTGTGAATTCGTCGACGGCCCTAAGGCGGCTTAAGCCCGCTTAGGCGTATTCGTCCACGTTGACGCCAAGCGTACTGCTTGCCGGTTGCTGGCCGGAAGACTGGGCGGCCATGGCGCTACCAGCCTCATCGGAGTCTTGATTTTTCGCGGCCTTGAGCTGCGCTATGCGCGTTTCAAGTTGGGCGATTTGCTGCTGCAGTTGCTTGATCTTCTCCGCGCTCTCTCCGGAAGTATCCTTCTGCGCCGACTTCAACTGTTTCTGTAAAGCCCGAAGTTGCTTTTCAAGCGCCGCAATCTGCGGGTCCTTCACGCTGCTGGAGTTAGCGGCCAAGGCTCTAGTCGATGTGCTGGAAATGGGGGATGTCATTTCAGGGCCTTTCGCTCTATGCTTTTTTCTAATCTAATGTTGTTATCGACGTGAACAGGGTAAGACTGAAGGGCGCCAATGGCAAATAAATATGAAGACAGGTGCTGGGATTCGGTGATCGGCGGATCTCATTTGACTTGAAGTATTCCGAAGGGCTTGGCGTACTCCTTTGCCTTCAGGGACCCTAAAAACGATGAGTATTTCCTTAGCGCCATGATGCTGATCGCGTTATGATACATGCAGGTCTACTGACGGACCCATGCCGAAGGAGGAACGGCCTCCCCCATTTGTCGGGAATAAAGTCCGGGACGGCCCGGCTCTACTGAAAGGAGAGCCGCAATGGCCTGGATTACGCTGATAGTTGCAGGGATTTTTGAAGTCGTTTGGGCGTTCACCATGAAACAGTCGCATGGCTTCACGCGGCTGATCCCTTCGGTCCTTACATTTGCTGCCATGGGCATCAGTCTTGGTCTGTTGTCCGTTTCGATGCGAACCATCCCACTTGGCACGGCATACACCATCTGGACGGGCATCGGTGCAATCGGCGCATTCATCGTGGGGATAATCGCATTGAATGAACAAGTGAACCTCGCCCGCATTTGCGCGGCGACGCTCATCGTCTGCGGGCTTGTGTTGATGAAGCTTTCGGCTCCCGACTGATTATAGGGGAAACTATTTCAGGAGAATGCCCTGCTTGCGAACGGATTCTTTCAACGTGGCTTTCCCTGACAAGGTTTCCGGACCACGCAGACGTTGCAAGGCGTGCTGCGACCAACTGACGCCATCGTCGCGGTAACCGCTGTAAAAGCCGAGCATGATTTCGTCGTAAGAAGCGACCGCTTCCGCTCGCGTCCGGGTTGTGTATTCTTCACGGTGGAGCACCGCGTGCGGCGGCAGGCGTGGTTTGACGCGTGTTGGACGACCGGGATCGGGGCAGCCAACCGATATGCCGACAAGCGGGAAAACAAGTGGCGGCAGCTTCAGTTCCTTGATGACATCCTCAGGCCGGTTGCGGATTGATCCGGCGTAAACCGCCCCAAGGCCCATCGATTCCGCCGCGATGAACGCGTTTTGCGCGGCCAATCCGGCGTCAAGCGCGGCCACCAGGAACGTATCAAAATAATCGATGCCGTTGAGCGGAGCATTTTGTTCTCGCGCCGTATCGTTCAGGATCGACATGTCAACAAGAAAAACAAGAAACAATGGCGCGTCTTTTATGTGTTCCTGGTCGCCGGCGAAGTCCGCCAACCGCGCAATGCGCGATGCCTCTTCAACGGCAACGATACTCCACATTTGCAGGTTGCACGACGACGAAGCCGATTGCGCCGCGACAAGCAGCGTTTCCAGCGTGTGCGGTGGCAATGGTTTTTTCAAAAACGAGCGAACGGAACGGTGCGAAAGCAGTGTGGCAATGGTTTCGTTGATTCCGGACAGGTGCGTTAATACATTCTGGCCGTAACGGCTATCGGCAAGCGAGAGATCGGCGGTGTTTGTCATATCGACCTTTTGGAACACATATATATGAAACATGAACTGCCAACGAGAGGAAGATGGCCGAAAACATGGCCGAGGAGCGTTGCCAATGATCCTCCCGTAATGCGCTCAAGGGGCTATCGGTTATTCAGAGCGTATTCGGCGATGCTGATGCCCAGCGCCTTTTCAACGACAGGATAGACTCCGGGGTCCTTGACGCTGGACGATAGGGGTATCTTGTCCTTGGCGATATGGAAAATCGATATTTCCATCCCTTCCTTGAGCTGTCCGGCGCTGATGGGTTTGCCATCCCGGTCGAGAGTTGTAATGACATCGGGGTATGTGGCGATGCGTTCTCCCCGGTCATTGTCAACCGCCATATGTTCGTTCATGACGTGGATGATGCGTTTATCGGAGCCTTTGCCGATTTCGACGATGCCGATGTCAAAGGCTTCATTCGTATATTTGAGCGTATTGAGGACGACTTTCCCGCCGCCGATTATCTGCCCGCCGGTTTGCTTGCAGATGGCGTCGAATACGGCGCTGCCTCCTTTTTTTTCCGCGGCCAGAATGGTTTCACCAAGTGCCAAGGCTCTGCTGATGCCGCCCAGCGCGGCATGCTCACGCACATAAGAGGCACGGATCGGATTGCGGCAGCTCGCGATAAATCCCCCTGACATATCGGCGGCCTTGCGCAGCACAGGCGACACCTTGGCCGTGGCACCGCGTATGACCAGCTCGATATAGGAATGGTTGGCACGATTGCCGCCAACAGCCGTTTGAATCATCTGCTGCGGGCTGGAGGCAAGACCCAGCGATCCCATGTCGCCAGTGGGATGCGCGCGCAGATCACCGACGGCGTCGACAACCTTCGTTCCGAGCACCGCGGACGGCAACCAGCCGTTGAGCGTACTGGACATGCCGTTCTGGCCGATGATCAACCCATAAATCGGCTCGCCCAGCTCGTGCTGAGCCAACTTGACGGCGTTAACGTAGTCGATGCCCAGCATTTCCCAGTCGGTCAGTCCGCCCGGAGCGCCGATGGCGGCAGCCGTGGCAACCCAGGCATCATCGGGTATTTCATCCATGTCGACTAATTCCGGGCGGCCGATGGTAACGGCAAGCCGGCCCAATTCATAACCGTGATGCCTCCAGCCCCCACCGCCACAGGCATAGATCGCTCCTCCTCGGACAGCCGCTTCGACATCGTTAAGCGTGAGAATGCGTCCCATGAAAATGTCCTTCCTTCAGCTGATCTGGCGGCGTGTTTTGCCAGCGAGGTTGTTGTAAATTTGAGTGTCGTATTGTTCCTGCCCGACCCGTGGCGCTTATCGATAAATAGAGGCGGCTATACGGCAGTCGATTTATCCAAGGCGAGTAACGTTTCGTACAGTACCTGGATTCCCTTGACGAATTGCTCAGGTTCGCTCCATTCCTCGGGGCAATGGCTTCGTCCCTCGCGGCAAGGCACGAAAAGCATCCCGATCGGACCTGTCGGCTCTATGTAAACGGCATCGTGACCCGCCCCGCTGATCAATCGTAAACTGGCGAAACCGAGACAGTTCGATACCGTTTCGATCGCCTCAACGACAAGCTTGTCGCACGCCGTTGGCTGGCCATGGCTGACCGGTCGACTGATGAGCGATACATTCAAGTTGGCTAGATCCTCTTCGACCGACGCGATCAGTTGATCGGGAAATCGGTCAAGTATCGACGCCTCATTGCTACGCACTTCCATCATCAACTCGACACGGCCGGGGACGGCGTTGGCCGCATTGGGCGTAACGGTCATCCGGCCGATGGTGGCAACGACGTAAACCTCCGGCGTGTTGAGCGCTTTGGCCTGCCGGTAGCATGCATCGATGACCCGAGCCGCGCCGACAAGCGCGTCGCGTCGTAAATCCATCGGTGTTGTGCCGGCATGGTCGGGTCGACCCTCGACGATGAATTGCGTGCGACGGATACCGACGATATCCGTGACGACGCCGATCGGCAGACCACGGGTTTCGAGCACGGGCCCCTGTTCGATATGCAATTCCAGATAGGCGGCAGTACTATTGGGCTGACGTAACGGTCGTGCCAGCGCGTCCGGATTTCCCCCGCAGCGCCGGATGGCCGCGGCCAGGGTCTCTCCGGCCAAATTCGTGGCGGCGAGCATTCCGGCATCCAGGCGGCCGGAAAAAGCCCGGCTGCCGACACAGGAAATACCGTAATCACTGGGTTCTTCAGAAAGAAAGTCGATCAGTTCTAACGAATGACGCAGACTGATTCCTTGTTCGTGCAAGGCTTGGGCAGCTTCCAGGCCGGCGAGTACCCCCAGGATTCCATCGAAGCGTCCGCCATCCGCGACCGTGTCGCAATGCGATCCGATGATGAGCGGCTTGCTGCCGGCTTCCGTTCCTTCGCGGCGTCCGATCAAATTGCAAGCGGCATCCTCATGAGCATTCAATCCGGCGCCGATGAACTCCTCGCGAAGCCAGGCGCGCGCGGCGAGAAATTCCGATGAAAAAGCCCGCCGTGTCCAGGGGCGATCCGGTAGGGTAAAGCGGCTGAGCTGTTCGATACGTGCGCTCAGACGATCGATATTGATAACGGGATGTTCCATTATGAGTCCATGACTTTAGCCGCGGGAGACAGGGCGAAGGAAGCGTCCGTATCCAGGAGGAGTGACGATTTTGCTACCGTCGAAGACAAGTTGCCCGCGACAATAAGTGGCACATACGCGCGCAGTGAACTCCATGCCCTCGAAAGAACTCCACTGTACCGCCGCCAGGCTATGCGATGGGTCGAAAAGGTAGACTTCCGGTTTGAGAAGCACAATATCCGCATCGACACCCGGTGCGAACGATCCCTTGCGATCATCGAGCAGGAAATGGTGCGCCGGATTCCGGCAAAGCTGACGGGCCACCATCGTTGGACTGATGCCGTGCTTTTCGCAGCCAGTCCAGAATGCCGGCAGCAGGGTTTCCAGTCCGGGCCCACCGGACGAGTTTTTGAAGACGTTCGGGTCGCTCTTGCGTTCCAATCCCCAACTGACATGATCCGACGAGACGAACGTACAATCGTTGTTGGCAATATGCGTCCAGAGCAGATCGACTTCGGCTTTCGGGCGGATCGGAGGATAGTGTTTTGTCTTCGCACCGAAGCGGCGGGTATGCTTTTCATGGTTGAGCATCAGGTATTGCACGCAAGTTTCGATGCTGGCAGCATTACCCGCTCGACGGTACATGTTGCAAACCTCGAAACTGCGGGCGGTCGAGGCATGCACGACGTGTGCGCGTGCGCGCGTTTCAGCGCCGACTTCATAAATCAGCGTGGTGGCAAGATTTTCGATCAGCGGCGTGTGGGCGCGCATGAAAGCGTCCCAGCCCGTATCCCCGGCAGCGGCCATGCGTTCGATGTTGCGGCGTGTCAGTTCCTGCATTTGATTGTGCATGCAACAGGCAAGTCCTGACGGAGCTATGCGCGTAAAGGCTTCGTACATGTCGTCTTCATAGAGACGGGGAAAACGCTGGGGGGCGGCTTCGAAGGTTGAGAACTTGAAGGCGCATACACCACCCTCGATCAGGCCGGGAATGGCATCGATACCGTGTTTTTCGTTGATCGTTCCAAACAGCGCGACATCGACATGGCAATCGCGTTCGACCTCGGCGATCTTGGCCTCAAGTTGGGGGCGCGAAGCGACGGGTTCGGGATCGTCGTAAGGCATATCCACCATCACCGTAATGCCGCCGGCCGCCGCGGCGCGAGAGGCGTGTCCAAGACCTTCCTGATTGCGCTGGCTACCGGAATGGACCTGGCCATCGATGGCGCCAGGCAGGATCGAGAGTCCGCGTGCATCGACCGATTCGCTCGCGGCAGGCGGCGTGCCGGTGCCGCGAGCGGCAATTTTCCCGTCGCGAACAGCCAGCCAACCGTCTTCGTCAATCGATTCCGCATCGACAATTCTGCCGCGTACCGTCCAGTCAAAGTCGCTCATATGATTCTCCTCGAATATATGGAAATGAGTGCGTTTCGAAACCTTGCCTATATCGTGCCGAGCGCCATGGCAACGGCGGCGATCGTCGGATCGACGACCGGCACCGCAAGCTCTCGTTCGAGCGGTTCCCTGAATGGCGTCATGCCGGCACAACCGAGCAGCAACACGTCGGCGCCGTGTTTCTCGATCAGTTGCCGGCCTGTTTCGACTAGGCGTTCGCAAGCGCCCGCGTTCGATTCAAGTGCTTCGACCCCCATCCCGATAGCCAGATCGCCTGCCAGGCGACCGGTGACCATCATGCTGGCGAAGTAGCGCAAATGGCGTGGAATCGATGACGAAAGAATGGAAATGACGCCTACCTTGAGGCCGCGCGACATGGCCGTCAAAAATCCGGATTCGGCGATGCCGAATACCGGTGCGCGCGTACGTTCGCGAGCGTGGAACAGGCCGGAATCACTGAAACAGGCGAGCACGAAGGCGGCTGCGACGTCGCCCTGCGAACGGGCTTCCTGCTCGCAAGCGACGATTTGTGCGCCCACCAGATACGCTGCCCGATCAACGTCCTGCTGCGTTTGAACGCCAGGTGGTCCGTCTTCGAGGGTGATGCATCGGATCAGCGGGCCGTTCGGCGAGCGCATCGCTTCGAGCGCCTGGTCGAGCCGCTGAGTGACGGCGGCAAGCGAGTTGGGATTGATAACGTAGATGACCTTTGTCATGGTTTTCTTTCTTCGCATCAACGGGCTTGATGGTGGTCGCGGTAAATGTGCAGCGACCAGATGGCGAGCAGTGAAAGGGCGCATGCTCCCATCACATAGAGCGCCGGCGCGCTCGTGCTTTTCGTCTGGTTGAATATCCAGGTGAGGATAGCGGGCGCAAAGCTTCCGAAAATTCCGGAAGCCAGGTTGTAGGAAAGCGCCATACCGCTTGTGCGCACCTCGGTTGGGAAGATTTCGGAAAGTGCCGCTGGCGCCACGCCGGAATAAAATGAAACGAGAATGCACAGCAGGACTTCAACGGCTACCAATGTCGCGAACGAGCGCGACTCGCCGAGCCAATGGAATAGCGGCAGAACGCATGCGCCTAGTAGCAGGGCGGTAATCAACAGGACTCGTATCCGCCCGATGTGATCGGAAATCCAGCCGGACATGATGCAGCCGCCGACCATGAAGAGATTGCCGATAAACATGGCCTGAAAGGTTTGCGTGGCGTTGAAGCCAAAAGCACGCTGCACATGTGTAGGCATGAAAATGATAAGTGAGTAAACCGAGACTACCCACAGAATGCACATGCCGGTACCCATGAGAAGTTGTTTCGGATATTCGCGAAACAATTGGAACACGGGTACCTTCCGATTCTGTTGTTCAAGGCGTTGCCGCTTCATCTCGGCTTCGAATTCCGGTGTTTCGTGCAACGTACGGCGAAGCCACAACCCGACCGGCAGGATGACCAGTCCAAGCAGGAATGGGATACGCCATGCCCAGGCCGAGATTTCGGCCTTGTCGAAAATCAGCGTCATGCAGGTGGCGACAAGCGCCGCGAGGATATTGGTAATGCCCATGCTTGCCTGGAGCCAGGCAGCGTAGCGTCCTTTCTTTTTTGCTGGCGCGTGTTCGACGAGAAAGGCCGCGGCGCCGCCGAGTTCTCCGCCTGCCGAGAAGCCCTGCAACAGCCGGCCAACGACGATCAGGATTGGGGCGCCAATACCGATGACCGCATAGGTTGGTGCCACGGCGATGATGGCGGTACCACCAGCCATCAGCATGATGGTCAGCATCAATACCGACTTGCGTCCGGCACGGTCGCCATAGTTGCCGAGCACGACGGCGCCAACCGGACGGATGACGTAGCCCAGGCCAAAGGCGAGGAACGCCTCGACGAGCTGGACGCCGGGGTCGGCATGGTTGAAAAAACTGCTGGCGAAGTAAATCGCGAAATATGCATACAACGAAAAGTCATACCATTCCAGAACATTACCGATACAAGCCGCTGCAACAGCGCGGACAGGTGTTTGTCGAACCGTCTCGACCGGTTCAACCGTTGCCATTTGCCGTACATCCATGCGATAGCCCTCCGGTTTTCGATTTGTCGAGCAAGGCCTGTGCTCGGTATGTTTTTTAATGCTGACGTAAGCAATGGGGCGTGACAAATGCCGTTTTATTGCCAGCCAATAACCTTATGTTATGGACTGATGTCAAATTGCTTTCGAAAACATAGGTGACAGTCAACAAAAACGGAGAGGGTATGGAGAAGACCCATTGAAGAAGGAAATGGGAAAGATTCGCTGGAAATTTGAAATGGCTGGATGACGATTCTGGACTCGATTCGTCAACGGATTTTTCGGCGTTTCCTCAACACAACGCGATGAACAGGAACATTTGCCGAATGGTCAGGACATGTCGTCCAACGTGCTGGATCAGCAGAAACAGTCGAATCAGGTGGGCGGCGGCAAGTCGGAGCGTCTGTTCTGCGCCACCTCGCGCAGCACCTCGATGAAGGCCTGCGTCGTGCGGGCAAGCGGTTCGTTGGCGTTGTAGAAGTAGCTGACCGTCACTGCAGTCTCCGGAGCGAGCGGCAGGAAGACAAGTTGACTGCTCGCCAAGGTTCTGGCAGCGAACTCATCGGCTATGGCAATTCCAGCCCCCAGAGCTGCCAGGGCGCAAGCGACGTGTACCTGGTTTACCTTGATATGCGGGTCGTATTGGTAACCGGCTGCCTGGTAAAGCCCGCTAACCAGGCGCCCAAAAGGAATATCGCCATAACCGATCATTGGTTCGTCAATCAAGTCGGCGATGGTCAGTTCGGAACGAGTGATGAGACGATGCGTTGGCAGCATACAAACGACGAAACGGCTCAAGCACAGCGATTCGTAATGCAGGCCCGGATGGCTCCAGTTCTGCATGGCGGCAACGCCGAGATCGGCAAGATGGGTAATAACCGCTTGCACCACTTCGTCCGGAAGCGTTGTGTGCAACATGACGCTGACCTCAGCGAATCGGCGGCTGAATTCAGTAACAGTTTCGGACAGAAGCGACACGCCCAAGTGCGAACTGCTGGCGACGCGCAGGCAACCGGCCCGGTTTTCCAGCAGATCGTCGATGACTGCGTTGACACGCTGGACACCCTGGTAAACGACGTTAACCTCGACGTACAGCCTGTGCGCTTCAGGTGTTGCAACGAGACGTCCTTTTATGCGCTTGAAGAGTGTAAGTCCCGCACGCTGCTCAGCGTAAGCGAGCATCCGGGATACGGCAGGCTCAGAGATGTGAAGCAAGCGCGCAGCGTCCGTGATCGATCCGCTCGTCATGATTGCACGGAAAACCTCGATTTGCCTGAGATTGAGTTTCATACAACCCCCATGGATATTTAGTCCCACGCAACGCAGGGGTGCATGTTGAGATCTTTGTACTCTGCTGTCTAGAGGCTGTTCTGAACTGGCTTGCTTCGATCAGGGCCGCATCGGACAAAAACCCGCTCAGGCGCTCGAGAGAGGGAGATTGAACTGGAGGTGGTCAGACTTTCCAAAACCGGGCGGGGTTTTGTGCTCTTGCCACGCTTCATGGCGCGAACCCAGTTTCGATTGGGCTGTTCTCCATATCAGCGATAATGATGGGTGGAGAGCCCTTGGATGGCAGGAGTCCATGAATGGCAAGGGTTTCTGTTGCTGATTTAGTGCGAGAGGCGGAAAAAGAATACCTGCGCCAAGGCAGGTAACCGTATGGCACTGGTCGCGAAAGCCAAGAACGCATAGAGGTATAGACTCTTCCCGTAACCACGCGGGACTCTTTCGCTCTGCCGATGTCTGGCGGGAGTATCAGTACGAAAAATTTGGCATGACAAGAATTAATTGGATACGCATAGTGAACGATTGCTATTCACCTTTGGAAACTAGGTATACGCCGGTCATAGTGTATGCCGCTTGCTAGGGGCAACTGATGTTTCGGCCTATGAGTAAAGTCTACATTTGGGTTGTCACCGCAGCATTGTTCAACTATTTTCTGGTCGGGATGCTGGGTGGTTGGACTTTTGCTCTCAATATTGGGCGTATCGCAATTTCTCTGTTGGGCGGTTGGTTTATTGTTATCTCTGCTGGTCGTGGCCTATGGGCCGCCACCGCAATCGGGCCTCTTGTTATGTTGATCGATCACGTGATCCTTAAAGGTGGTTTTTTTGTGCTGCTACACTTTCTTTCTCCAGCCACCGTCGAAGGAAATGGATTACTTGCTGCCGGAGGTGTTGTGGTTTCTTTTTTCATGTTCGCACCGATCAGCGCAGTGATTTCGCTACTAGGCGGCGTGGTAGCTAAAACAGCAATAAATCGGCAATAGGCGAAGGGTGAGAAACAAAAAATCAATTTAATCAATTAGTTAAATTTGTTTCTGGCGGAAGCGGTGAGATTCGAACTCACGGATGGTTGCCCATCGCCGGTTTTCAAGACCGGTGCAATCGACCACTCTGCCACGCTTCCGTTGCTCTGCCATGGGGTGTTGCCAAGAGGTGCGCATTCTATCACGTTACACATGGTTACTCTTTTGTCTTGCAACTCGTTCCAGGCTTAGGTAGTCTTAGACTTGTGGCAGTTGTTTTTTCTATGGAGGAAAATTAATGCAACCACAATTCCAGATTACGGGCCAGGCGACACGAGAATTTGCTGTACAGCAGAACAAGGTATTGCGTAATACCTATCTGCTGCTCGCATTGTCCATGGTGCCGACCGTGATTGGCGCGGTGGTCGGTGTGCGGATGGGTTTCTCGATGTTCCTCATGGGCAGCCCGATGTTGTCTCTCGTGCTGTTCCTGGGTATCGCCTTCGGCTTCATATACGGCATCAAACGCACACAGGATTCCGGCTTGGGGGTCGTGTTGCTGCTGGCCTTCACGTTCGTCATGGGGCTGATGCTTTCGGACATCCTGCGGGTGGCGCTTGGCTTTTCCAACGGTCCTTTCCTGATCGCCACGGCGGCAGGCGGAACCGGCGCAATCTTTTTCACGCTGGCGGGCGTCGCCACGGTGACGAAGAAAGACTTCAGCTTCATGGGCAAGTTCCTGTTCGTCGGAGTCGTGGTGCTTCTGCTGGCGATCGTGGCCAATATGTTCCTGCAAATTCCGGCGCTTTTCCTCACCATTTCGGTCGTCTCGCTGCTGATCTTCTCGGCGTATATCCTGTACGACATCGGCCAGATTGTGAACGGAGGCGAAACGAACTACATCTCGGCAACGTTGAGAGTCTATCTGGACATCTACAACGTTTTCGTCAGCCTGCTGCGTCTGCTGATGATCTTTGCCGGCAATAGGGATTAATCGCGCGCCTGATTGGCGATGCGGACAACGGACAGCTTTGGCTGTCCGTTTTTTGTTTGTGCGCCCGGCACGGGCGCACTCCTGCGGGTGCAGGTCCCGCCGTAAGCTGATCACGGCGAACGAAGCGAAGCGCCACTGCATGAGGGTGGCCGAGTGTGGGGAGGAAGCGTGGAGCATAAACTGCGAGCCGATGGACAAGAACCGGATAGAAGGCGTTGCCGAGCAGGGCGAGTGGGCCAATTTCCACGAAGCTCTCGTGATCAAGGCGAGGTGGCGTAAATTCGGCGGTTGTGCAGTGAAGGAGTGCGTTCTTACCCGGGGAGA
>JAVBSG010000003.1:0-5656 GCA_031547245.1 Propionivibrio sp. | reverse complement strand
AGAATTTTTACGGCTTGATCACCGACGATCGCCGCATTTTTGGCTTGGTGCCCAGCATTTCTTGAAAACGACCACTTCCCGTTAATGCAAAAAGCAAGATTGGGCACAGAAAACGGTCCTGGCACTATCGACAACTTATTGATTAATAAGATATTTGGCGCGCCCGAGACGATTCGAACGTCCGACCCCTGCCTTCGGAGGGCAGTACTCTATCCAACTGAGCTACGGGCGCGCTGGGCCACATTGCATGGCACTGAGCAGTAGTCATTTTACGTCATCTACGGCGGCTGACGACTGCCTTCGAAGGGCAGCCCCTGCTTCGAACAGGCCAAGAGGCGGAAGCATAACGGTTTTGCGTTCTGGCGTCCATCCCGGGCGATCATTTCGCGCGTCGGCTACGTGCCGTTTCGAGATGCTTGCAGAGCAGTTCGGCGCCGTCGATCAGGCGCGGGGTGTGGCGCTGAATGATGTCGGGCGGAATAAAAAAGAGGTTGTCGCGCGCCACGGCCTCGATCGCCGGCCAGCGTTTCCAGTCGTCAAGCCAGTCCGGACGCGCTTCACCCATGCCACTGGCGATAATCGCTTCGGGGTTGGCGGCAACAACCGCTTCGACGCTTACCACAGGGGCCAGCGCATCGAGACTGCCGAACACATTATCACCGCCGCACAGGCGGATGACGCTGGAAATGATCTGCTTGCCCCCCACCGTCGACAGAGGCTGCTTCCAGATCTGGTAGAAGGTACGGACGGGAGGCTTTGACTCGTAGCGTTTGCGCAGATCGGCAAGGCGCGAGCGCAGTTCTTTCGCCGTACCGTCGGCCACGCGCGATGTTCCGGCAAGGCTGCCAATCCGCTCGATTTCCTCGGCGATGTCCTCGATCCGGTCGGGCTGCGAGATGTAGATCGGAAAACCGAAGCCGCGCAGTTTCTCGATATTCGCCGCCGCGTTGCCGCTCTGCCAGGCGATAATCAGATCGGGCTTGAGCGCCACGACGGCTTCGAGGTCCAGCCGCGAATAGCCACCCACCCTCGGAATCTTCTTGGCGGCCTCCGGATAGTTGCTGTAGTCGACGGTTCCTACCAATTTGTCACCCGCTCCGGCGGCAAACAGCGTTTCCACCATATGGGGCGCCAGTGTGACGATGCGTTGCGCTGGCTTGGAGAGACGAACCTCGGCGCCGCTGTCGTCGGTCACGCTGACTTCAGCGGCAGCGAGGACTGGAAACACCATCAGCAAGAAGGCGCAGGCCATGACAATTCTTTTCATGGCTTTTCCGATTTTTCCAATTTCTCCCACTCCATGACCGCGGTTTCCAGGCGCCGCCACTCCCCCTCCAAGCCGGGCAGACCGAAGCGCAGCAAACCCGCTTGATCAAAGAGCCGAACCAGGATGCCGCACCGCGCGAAATGCTCGGCTATTGCCGCTACCGGCAACGATTGGTCGCCACTGCTTACTGTGCAGAACAACGCCGCATGCCGAACTGCGCCCAGCGGGGCCAGTAATCTCGCCAGCCGCCGCGAATCCGCAGCCAGTTTCTCGCGCATGTCGGTCTGCCACGCTACGTCAGCCAGCGCCAAACGCGCCGCCACCCGCGAGGGATGCGCCACGGCCCAAGGGCCTATCATTTCGCGTAGCGTTTCAAGTTTCTCCTGCACCGCGAAAACGAAGCCGACTCGTGCTCCGGCCAGTCCGAAAAATTTGCCGAGCGAACGCAGAACGATCAGGCTGGGAAATTCTTCGCTGCCGGCCAGGTCCGTGATGGCATTTTCCGGCTCGGCATCGGCAAACGCCTCGTCGACAACCAGCCAGCCGCCGCGCTTTCCAAGCTGTTCGGCGGCATCGAACAGTTCCTGGCGAGAAAATCGGTTCGCTGTCGGATTGTTCGGATTGCAGAGCAGCACGATGGGGGTCGCTGCGGACAAGGCCCGCTGCAGCGAAGGTAGCCGGCGCAGTTTATGTCCGGCCTTTTCCCAGGCGTGTGGATGTTCTTCATACAGCGGCGACACGCAGGCGACTGCCTGAGGCGTAAAAAGAAAAGGCAGAGATTGGATCGCTGCCTGCGACCCGGGCAGAACCAGCAGGCGGTCATTGCCATAGTAGGCAGCCGCAGCCGCCTCCAGACCATCATCGTCTTCCGGCAGGCGCAGCCAGCACTGCGGAGCAACAGCCGGAACGGGGTAGGCCTCGGGATTGATGCCGGTCGACAGATCCAGCCAGTCGCTCAGGGCGATGCCATAGTGCTGGGCTGCCTGCCGCAAACGCCCGCCGTGTTCAAGCACTGATGGCTCCAATCACAAAGAAGACCAGCAGCCACAGAACGATGCTGTGCCGCACGAGCTTTATGGCGCGCGGGATGTCCTGTCCTTCCGCCGTGCGGCCTTCGCCGAGAAGCGAACGCTCCTCGACCCGCCCGTGATAGATTGCCGGCCCGCCCAGCACAAGCCCAAGACTGCCCGCTCCCGCCGCCATGACGGGGCCGGCGTTCGGGCTTTCCCACGACGGCGCCTGTCTGCGCCAGCAGGACAGCGCCGTTTGCGTGCGCCCGCACAGCGCATATGACAATGCCGTGAGACGTGCCGGTAAATAATTGAGCCCGTCGTCGATGCGCGCCGCCGCCCAGCCAAAGTGTAGGAAACGACCGGTCTTGTAGCCCCACATGGCATCGAGCGTGTTGGCCAGGCGAAAGAGTACCGCCCCTGCCCCGCCCAACAGAACGAACCAGAACAGCGCGCCGAACACAGCGTCGTTGCCGTTTTCCAATGTCGATTCGACGCAGGCCTTGGCAACGCCGGATTCGTCGAGTTCCGCCGTATTGCGCGAGACGATCCAGCCAACGTGCTCACGCGCGGCGTGCAGATTGCCTGCAGCCAGATCGGCGCCGACCCGCCCGGCGTGCTCCGCCAGACTGCGCCCTCCGAGGGCAAGGTAGAGCAGAACGGCATCCATCAGCCAGCCGGACAAGCCCGCCGGACGCGCCCAGAAAATCAGCGCCACCCACGGCAGCACGGCCAGCACCCAGGCCAACACGCCAAGCGCCCGGCGCAATCCGTCGGGCACATCGCGGTTGAGCCTTTGCTCGATCACCCCCGCAAGTTTTCCGAAACCGGCCAGCGGGTGCCAGCGCCGCGCTTCGCCCAGCAGGCGATCAAAAATGACACCAGTAAGCGCTGCCAGCGGCAACCATAGCGATGCAGGAACACGAAAATGAAACAGATCGGGAAGAAGCGGATCGGGCATGAGAAAATGGCGGACTACCTAGCCGGAAATGAGCATTTTACGATGAATACCACAAAACCCTCCAATCGCACCCCGAGTCTGATGGTTCAGGGCTGCACTTCCGACGCCGGTAAATCGGTGCTGGCTGCCGCGCTCTGCCGCGTACTCGCGCGGCGCGGCGCACGTGTTGCGCCATTCAAGCCGCAGAACATGGCGCTCAACTCGGCGGTCACCATCGACGGCGGCGAAATCGGCCGCGCCCAGGCATTGCAGGCCTTGGCCGCGCGCGTGGCGGCGCATATCGACTTTAACCCGATCCTGCTGAAGCCCGCCACAGACAAGCGGGCGCAGGTCATCATCCACGGCAGAGCGCTTTCCGACCTAGACGCCATGGCGTATCACGAATACAAGCCGCGCGCGATGAAGGCCGTGCTTGAATCCTGGGAGCGGCTCTGCGCCGGCTATGACTGCATCGTCGTCGAGGGCGCCGGCAGCCCGGCCGAAATCAACCTGCGCGATCGCGACATCGCCAACATGGGGTTCGCCGAAGCCGTCGACTGCCCGGTCATTCTCGTCGCCGATATCGACCGCGGCGGAGTCTTCGCCCACTTCGTCGGCACCCTCGACCTGCTCTCGCCCAGCGAGCAGGCGCGCGTCAAGGGATTCGTCATCAACCGCTTCCGTGGCGACATCCGCCTGCTCGAACCCGGTCTCGACTGGCTGGAAGAACGCACCGGCAAGCCCGTGCTCGGCGTGCTGCCCTACCTGCACGGCCTGTACCTTGACGCCGAAGATGCGCTGCCGCGCGAACGTGAGGACAAGCCAGCCGCCCGGCTGAGCGCCGTCGCTCCCGCCTACCCTCGCATCTCCAACCACAACGACCTCGATCCCTTGCGCTTCCACCCCGAAGTCGACTTCCGCTTCATCGGACCGCACGATGCCGTGCCGCCCTGCGACCTGATCGTCCTGCCCGGCTCCAAGGCGGTGCAGGCCGACCTTGGCTGGCTGCGCGAAATGGGATGGGAAGCCGCCATTCAGCGCCATCTGCGCTACGGCGGCAGGCTGATAGGCATTTGCGGCGGCCTACAGATGATCGGCCGGCAGCTCCACGATCCACTCGGTCTTGAAGGGAAACCCGGTAGCCAGCCAGGACTGGGGCTGCTCGATTACGAAACGACGCTGGCGCCCGAAAAAACGCTGGAGAACGTCTGCGGCGCGCTAACCCTGCCGGGATCACCCGACATAACCGGCTACCGCATCCACATGGGCGTAACGCACGGCCCCGCGCTCGATCGTCCGGCCACGGTTCTCGACGGCCATCAGGAAGGCGCCATCTCCGGCGACGGGCAGATCATGGCCACCTATTGCCACGGCCTTTTCGATCAGCCGCAAGCGCTCAACGCCTTGCTCGCTTGGGCCGGCCACAAGACCGACGCCCGCTTCGACCCGAACGAACGCCGCGAACGCGACCTCGACCGGCTGGCCGACGCCGTCGAGCAGCACATGGACCTGGCGCGGCTGGCCGAATGGCTGCCGGCATTGCGCGCAAGCAGAGACTGAAGGGGGCAGTGGCCGGCCTGAGGTGCGCTCACACTCCCTCAGGCACGCACCAGCAGCAGCGAGATTCCGGCTTTCCTCACCAACTGTTCCGCGATCGTTCCGCCGAGAAAGCGGTCAAGCCCGTGACTGCCGTGCGAACCCACGACCAGCAGGTCCGCCAGCCATTGGGCGGCCGCCTTGGCCAGCATTTCCGGCACGTGATCGACCTCGGATTCGAACAACTGGATTTCCACGGCAACGCCACGGGCGCGGGCAAGGGTAGCCGCCTGCTCCAGGAATTCCCTGGCGCCGGAAGACAACGACGCCTCGACCGGACCGACGCCATCTGGGAGAGCGACCCGAGCCCCCTTTTGCGAGAGAATGGTGTCGTCCAAGGCATGGCACAGAGCCAGTTTTGCATCGAATTTCTGCGCCATTTGAATGGCCGTTTCCAGAACCTTGCTCGTCGCAAAACCACTATCGACTGCCGCCATGATGCGCTGATACATGATGGATAGCCTCGCTTCCCTTTTATGATTCGATCGACCGTTTCAAGACCAGCGGCAGCCCTGCCGCCACCAATGTCACCCGCTCGCAAACTGTGGCCACCCGTTGATTCAAACGCCCCTGCTCGTCGGCAAACAGGCGGGATACCGGCGCCATGGGCACGACGCCCCAGCCGACCTCGTTGGAGACCATGATGATCCTGCCGGGCAGTTGTGGCAATACGTCGATCAGCGCCTGTGTTTCGTCGCGCAGCAGCGGGCAATCGACGGGATTGCCCGCTTCGGCCTGGCGCGCGGCATCGCCCGCGAACAGCATGTTCGAAAGCCACAAGGTCAGGCAATCGACCAGCAGGCACACATCCGGCGCAGCATGCCGTTGCAACGCAGCCGCCAG
>JAVBSG010000109.1:0-4181 GCA_031547245.1 Propionivibrio sp. | reverse complement strand
TTCATCTCGAAGTCGATGGCGTGGGCGACGATGTCGCGCGGTGCCAGCTCGCCGCGCTCGTCATGTTCCGGCATGAAGCGGCTGCCGTCGGGCAGCTTGAGCAGGCCGCCTTCGCCGCGCACCGCCTCGGAAAACAGGAAGGACGTGGCCTGCGGGTGATACAGACAGGTCGGATGGAACTGGATGAATTCCGTGTGGGCAACGCGGCAGCCGGCCCGCCAGGCCATGGCGATGCCGTCGCTGGTCGAGGTGTCGGGATTGGTCGTATACAGATACACCTTGCCGGCGCCGCCGGTGGCGATCAGGGTGCTGGCGGCGCCGATGGTGACGACTTCGCCATTCTGCGTATCGAGGACGTAGGCGCCGAAACAGCGCTTTTCACCGGTGCCGAGCCGGTCGCCGGTGATCAGGTCGATGGCGATGTGGTGTTCGAGCACGGTGATGTTGGCATTGGCCCGGACCTTGGGCGTCAGGGTGTCCTGCACCGCCGAGCCGGTGGCGTCGGCGACGTGGATGACGCGCCGGGCGCTGTGGCCGCCTTCGCGGGTCAGGTGGTAGCCCGATGCGTCCTGAGTGAAGGGGACGCCCTGCTCGATCAGCCACTCGATGGCTCGCCGCCCGTTTTCGACGACATGGCGGGTGGCCTGCTCATCGTTCAGCCAGGCGCCGGCGACCTGCGTGTCGCGGATGTGGTTCTCGATCGAATCCTTGCTGTCGAGAACGGCGGCGATACCGCCCTGGGCCCAACCGGAGGCCGAGTCTTCCAGCCGGCGCTTGCTGATGACGGCGACCCGGCAGTGCTTGGACAGGCGCAGAGCAGCCGCTTGCCCCGCCAGGCCGCTGCCGATGATGAGGACATCAAAATTGAGCAAAGTCTGTTCTCTGGGTCGTTGGTTTTCCGCGAAATATAGCACGCAGGCGCCGATCCGCCTCGTCACAGACAGTCACAATAAGAATCACGCGCGATCTGACCGGAAAAAAATGCTGAGCTATACTGCGCGAAAAAACGTAGCTTCAATCCCCAGGGAACAACAGAGCCATGAGTGAGCGCGAAATCGATCAGGTCTTGGTCGAGCGGGCACAAGGCGGCGATCAGCACGCCTTCGACCAGTTGGTCAGCAAATACCAGCGCAAGCTGGGGCGGTTGCTATCGCGCTTCATTCGCGACCCGGCCGAGGTCGAGGATGTGTCGCAGGAAGCATTCATCAAGGCCTATCGCGCCTTGCCTGCCTTTCGCGGCGAAAGCGCCTTTTATACGTGGCTCTACCGGATCGGGATCAATACGGCCAAGAACTATCTGGTTTCGCAAGGACGGCGGGCGCCGACCTCGACCGAATACGACGCCGAGGAGGCCGAAGGCTTCGAGGATGCCAGCCAGTTGCGCGACATCAATACGCCGGAGAGCCTGTTGTTGTCGAAACAGATCGGCCAGACGGTCAATGCCGCGATGGAGGCGCTGCCGGACGAGTTGCGGACGGCCATCGTGCTGCGCGAGATCGACGGTCTGTCCTACGAGGAAATCGCCGGCATCATGGATTGCCCGATCGGTACCGTCCGTTCCCGCATTTTCCGGGCGCGCGAGGCGGTGGCCCTGAGATTGCGCCCGCTCCTGGATACGGCGCCGGACCGCCGCTGGTGAGCATGGAGCAGGGCGGCAGCACGGTGTGCGGCGTGGTCCGTGCGGTGCATGGAGAGCAGGCCGAAGTGGCGGTCGACGAAAGCGGCTGCGGCCGTTGCCATGAAGCCGGCGGTTGTGGCGGCCAGAACCTGGGACGGATGTTCGCCGGCGGCCCGCGCACCTATCGCGTCGATAACACCCTCGGCGTTGCCGTCGGCGAGCGGGTGACCATCGCCGTCGCCGCCGGCAGCGTCCGCCGCGCCGCCAATCTGGCCTACGGCGTGCCGCTGCTGGCCGCCATCGCCGGCGCCTTGGCCGGCAACGTCATGCTCGGCGAGCCGGGCAGCATCGGCGGGGCCATCTTGGCTTGTGCCGCGGCGATGCTCCTCGTTCGCCGGCGTTCGCGGGCCGATGCTGGAAATCCGGCCGATCAGCCCCATATCGTTTCCCGTTCCTAGTCCGATCAGGAGGTATATCGACGATGAAACGCCTCATTGCGTTGTTTTCGCTGCTTGTCATTCACACGCTGGCGCTCGCTCAGACGCGCGGGCTGCCCGATTTCACCGAACTGGCCGAGAAGCAGGGCGCGGCCGTGGTCAAGATCAGCACCACCCAGGTGATGCGCGGCCATGGGCAGATGATGCCTTTCCCGTTCGACGAGAACGATCCGGCCTACGAATTCTTCAAGCGCTTCATTCCGCGTCTGCCGGGAGGGGAAGGGACGCCGCGCGAATTCCAGAACAAGTCGCTGGGCTCCGGCTTCATCATCAGCACCGACGGTTACATCCTGACCAATGCCCATGTCGTCGATAGCGCCGACGAGGTGATGGTCCGCCTGACCGACAAGCGGGAGTTCAAGGCCAGGACCATCGGTGCCGACAAGCGTACCGACATCGCCTTGCTGAAAATCGAGGCCGCCGGCCTGCCTGCGGTGAAGATGGCCGATCCGGCGCAATTGAAGGTCGGCGAGTGGGTGGTGGCGATCGGTTCGCCCTTCGGTTTCGACAATTCCGTGACGGCGGGCATCGTTTCGGCCAAGGGGCGTTCCTTGCCGCAGGAAAACTACGTGCCTTTCATCCAGACCGACGTCGCCATCAATCCGGGTAACTCCGGCGGGCCGCTGTTCAACATGCGCGGCGAGGTGGTCGGCATCAATTCGCAGATCTACAGCCGCAGCGGCGGCTACATGGGCGTCTCGTTCGCCATTCCGATCGACGTGGCCATGGAAATCCAGGAGCAACTGCGCAGCACCGGCAAGGTCAGTCGCGGCCGCCTCGGCGTCGTGATCCAGGAAGTCAGCAAGGAACTGGCCGAGTCGCTGGGTCTGGCCAAACCGATGGGCGCCGTGGTCAATGCCGTCGAAAAGGGCGGTCCGGCCGAGAAGGCCGGCCTGGAGCCGGGCGATGTGATCCTGCGTTTCGACGGCAAGGTGGTCGGCAGTTCCGCCGATCTGCCGCGCCAGGTCGGCTCGATGCGCCCGGGGACGCGGGCGACGGTCCAGGTCTGGCGCAAGGGTGCGACGCGCGATATCGCCGTCACGGTGGGTGAGATGGCCGAGGAGAAACCGGCCGGCATCCGCACCCAGCGCGGCTCCAAGGCGCCCGAGCAGGCGGCCAACCGGCTCGGTCTGGTGGTCAGCGAGCCGAGCGCGGACCAGAAGCGCGAACTGAAGCTGAGTTCCGGCCTGATCATCGAGGATGTCCGCGGCGCCGGCGCCCGCGCCGACCTGCGTCCCGGCGATATCGTCATCGCCGTGATCAGCCGCGGGGCGACTACCGAGGTGCGCACGGTCGACCAGTTCAACAAGCTGCTGGCCCGTTTCGAGAAGGGCAGCAACGTCACGCTGCTGATTCGTCGCGGCGAAATGCAGACTTTCGTCACCATCCGGAATCTGAACGGTGGCGATTGAGCTGACCCTGTTGAGCCGCAGCTATTGCCATCTCTGTCATGACATGGAGGTGGCTCTGGCGCCGCTGGCCGAGGAATTCGCGGCCAGCGTCACGGTGCTCGACGTCGATGCCGATCCGGCGCTGGAGGCAAGGTACGACGAACTGGTACCGGTATTGCTGCATGGCGAGACGGAGCTGTGCCATTACTTCCTGGATACGGCCAAAACCCGTGAATATTTGGCGGGACTCCGCTAGAATTCGGGGTCTTCTGAATAGGGAAGGGCGCCGGACAAGCGCCCTTTTTTTCTCGCAGCAATGGATCACATCCGCAATTTCTCCATCATCGCCCACATCGACCACGGCAAGTCGACCCTGGCCGATCGCATCATTCATCTCTGCGGCGGCTTGTCCGACCGCGAAATGGAAGCCCAGGTACTCGACTCGATGGACATCGAGAAGGAGCGCGGCATCACCATCAAGGCGCAGACCGCCGCACTCAGCTACAAGGCGAGGGACGGCAAGGTTTACAACCTGAACCTGATCGATACGCCGGGCCACGTCGATTTCTCCTATGAGGTCTCGCGCTCGCTGTCGGCCTGCGAGGGCGCGCTGCTGGTCGTCGATGCCTCGCAAGGGGTGGAGGCGCAGACCGTCGCCAACTGCTATACCGCCAT
>JAVBSG010000206.1:0-24640 GCA_031547245.1 Propionivibrio sp. | reverse complement strand
AACACGTTCTTTGCCAGATCGATGCCAATCGTCGTAAGCTTCATCTCGGTCGCCTCTCTCGGTCAGTGGGAATTTCCATTCGCCACACTTTGGCACTCAGATGCCGTTTCGGGTAGGGGCGACCATCCCATTACGCCCTAGAGAAACTTCGCCTGCACAGCGAGGTCATAGGTAAATCCAGTGTGAAAAGGAGCCATCCCATGGTCGTCCTTCCCTCGCTGTCTTCCGTATCGACCACCCTCGCTATCGAAGGATTGCTGCGCTCGTCGGCAAACCGCCTTCTCGACACGATTGCCGATAACGACGAGGCGACAGCAAGCCAGTCCGCCGGCACCACGCCGCTTTCCCCATCAAGCGACCCGCAGATCGAAGCCGAGCGCGTTGCCGCTGAAAATGCTGCACGCCTCGCCGTCACGCTGCTCGACAATCTGATCAATTCCCTGGTCGAAAACGCCCGGCAGAATGCACTGACCGGCACGACAAACCCGGCCGCCACCTTGTTTCCCGCGTTGCAGGCGGTAGCCGCCTATCAGGCGATGGCGGACATTTCCACCGCCAGCGCGATCAATGATCTGCTACTGGCCGACCGTCTCGCGCTGGCAGCCATCGAGGATCGGGCAAACGGCGAGGTCCTCCGGCCGACATCGCCCTCTGGGGTTGCCGGCGTCAACATCTTCGCCTGAAAAACCGCATCGACCCGCAAACCTTTTTCAAGGCGCGCCCTTGCCGAGCCGGGCCGCCGCTTCCAGTGCGAAATAGGTCAGAATGCCATCCGCCCCGGCGCGCTTGAAAGCGAGCAGGCTCTCCAGGATGCACGCTTCGGTCAGCCAGCCGTTCTGTACGGCCGCCCTGAGCATGGCGTATTCCCCGCTCACCTGATAGGCATAGGTCGGCACGCGGAACTCGTCCTTCACCCGCCGAACGACGTCCAGATACGGCATGCCGGGTTTGACCATCACCATGTCCGCGCCCTCGGCCAGATCCAGCGCCACCTCGCGCAAAGCCTCGTCGGCGTTTGCCGGGTCCATCTGATAGGTGTATTTATTCCCCTTGCCCAGATTGCCGGCCGAGCCCACCGCATCGCGGAACGGACCATAAAAGCTCGACGCGTATTTGGCTGAATAAGCCAGTATCCGCGTATGGATCATCCCGTTTTCGTCCAGGATCGAACGGATGCGGCCCACGCGCCCATCCATCATGTCCGACGGCGCAACCACGTCGGCGCCGGCCTGGGCATGGGCAAGCGCCTGCTTGGCCAGAGCCTCCAGCGTCTCGTCGTTCATCACGTAGCCCTGCGGATCGTCGGCGGCGATCAGCCCGTCCTGACCGTGGCTCGTGTAGGGGTCGAGCGCCACATCGGTTATCACGCCCAGCTCGGGAAACTCCTGCTTCAAGGCCGACACCACGCGTGGAACCAGCCCTTCGGGATTCCAGGCTTCTTCGGCTCCAGGCGTCTTCTGCCTTGGATCGATAACCGGAAACACGGCCAGCGCGGGAATACCGGCGTCCAGCGCCTGCTCCGCGGTTTTCAGCAAAAGATCCAGCGTCTGCCGCCTGACGCCCGGCATGGAAACCACGGGTTCCTCGCCGTTTTTGCCGTCCAGAACGAAAACCGGATAGATCAAATCGTTCGCCGTCAGCACCGATTCGCGCATCATGCGGCGCGAAAATTCGTCCCGGCGCATGCGCCGCATGCGCGTGGCCGGAAAACCGCCAGAAAAATTCTTCATACAGCCCCCAAAAAAAACATTATCGTTCGTCAACAATGGAACTATTTTTTACGGCCCCGCTCAAAGTTGCAGATGGCACGCTCCATCTCCCGCTTCATCTCCCTGAGCGGGCGCCTTACATCCCCGTAAGGCATTTTTCCCCCGGTCATTTCATGACTGGGGGTTTTTGTTTCATGGCCCGCCTCAAGCGTTTGGCAGCAAAGCGCTGGCCGTCGATACGGCGCCTTCCGGATCATTCCGCCATCAGCGCTTCTTGCCGGCCGTTCGCGCGCTCCACCCCATGGCGCCGCGGTTCCGCGGCCGAGCCGCTTTTCCGCCTTCGGCCGGGGAAGGAGCCGGCGCTTCATCGATCTCGATACCCAGCCACTCTCCCAGCACGGCTTCGGCCTCCGGGATTCCCGTATGCTTCAGGCTCGAAAAAAGCTGCACGGAGCAGCGTTCGCCCAACGATTGCAGCGCGCCTTTCACGCTGCGCACAGTCTGCGTCTGCTCCTGGCGGGTCAGTTTATCCGCTTTCGACAGGAGGACATGTATCGGTTTGCCGGTCTGCGCGAACCAGTCGATCATCTGCACATCCAGTTCCGTCAGCGGATGCCTGCAGTCCATGATCAACACCAGGCCGACCAGCGCCGAACGATGGATCAGGTAAGGCGCCAGCAGGTTTTCCCACTGATCGCGAATTTCAGCCGGCGCCTTGGCAAAGCCGTAACCCGGCAAATCCACCAAATACCGTCCTTCGCCCTCCCCGCCCAGGCGAAAGTAATTCAGATGCTGCGTCCGTCCCGGCGTCTTGGAAACGAAAGCGAGCCGCGAGTGACCGGCCAGCGTATTGATGGCCGAGGATTTCCCGGCGTTCGAGCGCCCCGCGAAAGCAATTTCGCGCGCGGCGTCGCCGGGCAGATCGTTGAGGTTCGCCACGGTAATGTGAAACGCGGCGTTTCTGAAAAGTGGCATAAAGCTTCCTGGCGGCCAAAGTGGTGTTTTCGCAAACTCTTATAGAATAACAGTTTTGCATCCGATTCTCAGAACCTGCCTCTCTTTCACAGGAATACCCCCATGATCCGAATGGCGATTACTGCCATCGTCATCGCGTGTTACGGTATCGCGCCGGCGGCGGGCGAAACAAAAAACGGATTTTCTTCCGCTGATGTCAGGGAAACAATCGAAACCGTTTGCAGCGCCTGCCACGGCATCGACGGCAACAGCACGGTGCCGTCCAACCCGGTTCTCGCCGGACAGGACGCGGCTTACCTTTTCAAGCAACTGAAGGAATTCCGGTCCACGGACGGCAAGCCCGCCGTCCGCGGCAGCCCGGTCATGACCGCCATAACGACGACGCTGAACGACGCGGAGATGAAAGCCCTGGCGCGCTATTTTTCGCAGCAGGCGACGGCGTCCGCCGCACCGGCCGACGCAAAGCCGGCCGCCATGGGCAGGGACCTCTGGCGCAAAGGCCATTTCGAGCGCGGCATCCCCGCCTGCACGGGCTGCCACGGCCCGACCGGCGCCGGCGTTCCCCCGCAGTATCCGCGCCTTGCCGGGCAGCATGCCGAATACACGGAACTCCAGCTCAAGAACTTCGATAGCGAAGAGCGGTCGAATGACAAAAACCGGACAATGCAAATGGTTGCCGGGAAGCTTTCCGGCAAGCAGATTACCGCCCTGGCGGACTACATTGCCAGCCTACGACAACCCTGACCGCTCAAAGGACAATAGATGAAAACACTCAGGCAACTGATCGACGGGAAGAAAAAATTCCTGGCTTCCATAGCACCGGAGCAGACAGTGCTTCGCGCGCTGGAAATCATGGCCGAGCACGATGTGGGCGCATTGCTCGTAATGGACGGCAAGCGGCTGGCGGGCATGTTCTCCGAGCGCGATTACGCGCGCAAGGTCATCCTGCAGGGGAAGGCTTCCAAGCAGACCAAGGTCAGCGAAATCATGACCGGCAAAGTCATCTACGTCAAACTGGATGCGCGGGTCGAGGACTGCATGGCCATCATGACCGAAAAACACATCCGCCACCTGCCGGTGCTCGACGCCGACCACAATGTAGTCGGCATCATCTCGATCGGCGACGTGGTCAAGGAACTCATCGGCCAGCAGCAGTTCATCATCAGCCAGCTGGAGAACTACATTACGAACGGCAGATGACGATACCGCTGCGGGCGGGTACATGAAAAAAGCAGGCGGGTTGCCTGCTTTTTCATTTCACCGGCTAACCGGTTTCCGGATGCGCTACTTGATTTCCAGCAGGCTCTCGTCCCACTTGGCGTGCTTTTCCAGCCCGAGCAGATTGGCTGTCGTCGCCGCGATGTTGGAAAGTCCGGCAGTCGCCGTCTGTTTCAGGCCAAGCTTGCCGCCCGTAACGTTATCGTAAAGGATCAGCGGCACCGGGTTGAGCGTATGCGCCGTCTTGGCCTTGAACGAACCATCCTTGTTCTTCGCCGGCTGCTTGGTCTTCTTGTCCAGTTCGTACATCTCGTCGGCGTTGCCGTGGTCGGCGGTGATCAGCGCCACGCCGCCCAGCTGGTCGATGACCGGCAGGATGCGGCCCAGCGCCAGATCGACGGCTTCGACGGCCATCGTCGCCGCGCGGAAGCTGCCGGTGTGGCCGACCATGTCGCCGTTGGCGAAGTTGCAGCGCAGCGTCCGGTACTTTCCGCTGCGTAGCGCTTCGATCATGGCGTCGGCGATCTCGGCCGACTTCATCCATGGCCGCTGCTCGAACGGAATCACGTCGCTGGGGACTTCCTGGTAGGTTTCGCCGTCGAACTTGCCGGAACGGTTGCCGTTCCAGAAATAGGTGACGTGCCCGTACTTCTGCGTCTCCGAACAGGCGAACTGGGTAATGCCGCCCTTCGAGAACCATTCGCCCATGGTGTCCTGAATGGCGGGCGGCGCCACCAGGAAGCGCTTCGGCAATTTCAGATCGCCATCGTATTGCAGCATGCCGGCATAAGTCACCTTCGGCGCACGAACGCGGTCGAACTTGGCGAAGTCGGCCTGCTCGAAAGCCAGCGTGATCTCGATGGCGCGGTCGCCGCGGAAGTTGAAAAACACCACGGCATCGCCATCCTCGACCGTGCCGACCGGTTTGCCGTCCTTGGCGATCACGAACGGCGGCAGATCCTGGTCGATGGTGCCGGGGAACTTGGCGCGCAGCGCCTTGATGGCCTCGGCGGCGCTGGCGAACATGTCGCCCCGGCCCAGCACATGCGTCTGCCAGCCCTTTTCCACCATGCTCCAGTTGGCCTCGTAGCGGTCCATCGTGATCTTCATGCGGCCGCCGCCGGAAGCGATCCGCACATCGAAACCGCCCTGGTTGGCTTCGGCCAGGAAAGCCTCGAACGGCTCGACGTATTCGAGCGCACTGGTTTCCGGCACGTCGCGTCCGTCCAGCAGGATATGCACGCGCACCGTCCTGACCCCCTCTTCCTTGGCGCGCAGCACCATCGCCTTCAGGTGATCGATGTGGCTGTGCACGTTGCCGTCGGAAAACAGCCCGAGGAAATGCAGCGTCCCCGGTCTGCCGCCGTTGCCGGCCTTGGCGCCGGCCACGATCTGCTGCCAGGCTTCACCCTGCCAGATGGCGCCCGAGGCGATGGCGTCGGCCACCAGCGAGGCGCCCTGGCTGTAAACCTGGCCAGCGCCGATCGCGTTGTGCCCGACCTCGGAGTTGCCCATATCCTCGTCGGATGGCATGCCGACAGCGGTTCCGTGGGCGCGTAGCGAGATATTCGGATAGTTGGCGAACAGCCGGTCGAGATTGGGCTTTCTGGCTGCCGCAATGGCGTTTCCGGCTTCGTTGGGAGACAGCCCGTAGCCGTCCATGACGATGGTTAGCACCGGACCCTTGATGCCGGCAAAAGAGGCAAGTTTCTGCAACATGGTGATTTTTCCTGCTGGGGGTTAGAAAGCGGAACAGGCCAATGGCCAAACCCGTAGATCATAACAAATCCGCGCATATTCACGGAACACTCGTGGCCTTGCTCAACGCTTCCGGGGATCGAAACGGATAATGCTTCGACCATCCTCGGTCTGCCGCGGTTCAGCTTTCCAGGCATGGCCGTGCACCACCTCGAAGGTCACGGGCAAGCGCCCATCCACACGGAGCTTTTCATATGCCGCGCAGGCCCCCTGCCATTGCCGGCGGCCCATCAGCCCACGCCGCCTGCCCGGCAAGGCGCAGCTCCCGCCGTTCTGGCGCAGCTCCCGAAACAGATCGTCCAGCGACGTATAGGTCATGCCCATGCGCTCGACATCCATCACCGGATCGGAAAAACCGCTCTCGATCAGCATGTCGCCATAGTCGTGCATATCGACGAAGCGCTGGGTGTGTTCATGGCCGTCGGAAAAGCAGGCGCGCAATTCCTTCAGGGTATCCGGCCCGAACGTGGAAAACATCAGCAGCCCGCCGACCTCCAGCACCCTATGCATTTCGCGCAGGGCGGCCAGCGGATCGGCCAGCCAGTGCAGCATCAGGTTCGACCAGACCAGCCCCGCCATGCCGCTCTTCAGCGGCAGCGAATGCGCGTCCGCCGCCAGCAGCAGGGATCTTTTCGGTCCGCGCAGAAACGGCAAGGTCCAGCGCAGATACGACCGCTGCCCTTTTCCGGCCCGCAGCATCGCCTCGCTGGCATCGATGCCGACAATCCTGGCCTTCGCGTAGCGTTCGCCCAGTGCCGTCAGGCGGCTCCCCGTGCCGCAGCCCAAATCGACCACGCATTGCGGATCGATTTTCACGTAGTCGAGCCGTTCAAGCATGCGCGTTGCAATCTCGTGCGGCAATACGGACACGGCGTCATAACCCGCCGCGGCACGCGCGAAATTGCGCCGCACCTGGCGCGGGTCGATCAGGGGCTGACTGTCGTCGTTCATGGAAACCGGCCAGCCACTCACGGCATGGCAGAAAAAAACCGGAAGGAATGCATCTTAACCCAAAACGGTAAAGACGCCGGGCACTCGCCGAAATATCCACCATCGGTTTTCGTTCAAAGAGAAGCGCTCCCAGTATGCGCGAAACGGCAGACCAGACAACGGTATCTGGTAGCATCCCGCATTGACGGAAACGACCGGGAGCCGGAAATTCCAAACCGGAACAAAAAACCATCTGCCAGCCTCGCGGAAATCCCCGGGCGAATCCTCAATGCCCTGCTCGCCCAGGACTGCCTGCTGTGCGGCCAAAGCAGCGGCAATCGAATCCTCTGCGCCCCGTGCATCGCCAGCCTGGCGTGCCTGCCCGAAGCATGCTGCCCCATCTGCGCATTGCCTACCCCGTGCGGAGAACGCTGCGGCCGCTGCCTCTCGCACCCGCCGCACTACGACCGGACGCAGGCGCTATTCAGCTACGCTTTCCCGCTCGACAAACTGGTGCAGGCGCTCAAGTACGACCATCGCCTGGCCCTGGCCCCGTTTTTCGGGCAATGGCTGGCCGAAAAAGCCGCGGGAATCGCAGCGGACCGCATCGTTCCGCTGCCGCTGCACCCGATCCGTTTGCGTGAACGCGGCTTCAACCAGGCACAGGAACTCGCCCGCCCCATTGCCCGCTCTCTGAACCTGCCTCTCGACACCGCATGCTGCCGGCGAACCCGCCATACCCCCACGCAGGCCAGCCTGCCCTGGAAAGAACGCGAGAAAAACATCCGCAACGCCTTCCATTGCACGAATGACCTGAGCGGACGGCGCATTCTGCTGGTGGATGACGTCATGACCACCGGCGCCTCACTCAACGAGTGCGCGCGCACCCTCAAACAGCACGGCGCGCTGGAAGTCACGCTGCTGGTCCTGGCGCGGACGCTGCCATGACAAACACTTAAAAGAAAGGAAATTCCCATGCATTCCGCGCCATGCCGCCGCGCCCTCCTGTGGCCGGCGTTCCTGCTGCTGATGCTCTTTTGCCTCCTTGGCCCGGCACACGCCAATCCCGCGGTCCGCGAAGGCGACATCATTTTCCAGACATCGCGCTCCGCTCAGAGCCAGGCCATACAGCAGGCGACGGGTTCGCGCTACAGCCACATGGGCATCATCCTACTGAAAAACGGCAAACCTCATGTCTATGAAGCCGCCGCCACCGTCAAATATACCCCGCTCGCCGAGTGGATCGCGCGCGGCGAAGGCAGCCGCTACGTCGTCAAACGCCTGAAAAACGCCGACGCCGCACTGACACCGCCCTCGCTGGCAAAGCTGCATGCCAACGCCCGGCGTTTTGCCGGCAAGCCTTACGACCTGACCTTCGCCTGGTCGGACGAGCGCATTTATTGCTCGGAACTGGTGTGGAAAATCTACGACCGCGCCCTGGGAATACGCATCGGAAAACTGCAGAAAATCCGGGAATTCAACCTGGAGACCCCTGCCGTCAAGCAAAAACTGCGGGAGCGCTATGGCGACAAAATACCGCTGGACGAACCGGTCATCTCGCCCAAGGCCATGTTCGAATCGCCTTTGCTGGCCACCGTGGCGCAGCCGTAGCCGAAAAATACACCGCCCCTTTCGGAATACCGAACGTATATGATGTCGGGAACGGAACGCTGGAATATCCAGCCCCTCATGCCCGCTTGCCGCCTCCCGGAACCTGAATGCGAATCTTTCGCCTGATCGCCCTTTTTTCCTTGCTGGTTTTGTCCGGCGGTATCGGCGGAATCGTTTTCGACGGCATGAACGATGACATCCGCCACAGTGATGTAGCCGTGGTTCTCGGCTCCAAGGTGATGCCAGACGGCACGCCGTCGGCACGCCTGCAGGCAAGGCTCGACAGGGCTGCCGAGCTATACCAGCAAGGTGTGTTCGGGCGGATCATAGTGAGCGGCGGAACCGGCTCGGAGGGTTTCAGCGAGGCCGTGGTCATGGCCGACTATCTGGCCGGCCGGAGGCAGGTGCCGCGCGAGTCCATCATTCTCGACGAGCACGGCGATACGACGCAAGATACGGCGCGAAATAGCGCGGCCATCATGAAAAAACTCGGCCTGACGAGCGCGCTCGTCGTCACGCAGTATTTTCACATCACGCGCAGCCGCTATGCCCTGCAACGCGCCGGCATTCCCGCCGTTTACAACGCGCACGCCCGTTATTTCGAACTGCGCGATCTGTATTCCACCGTCCGTGAGCTGGGGGCTCTGCCGGCTTACTGCCTGGGATTCCGTTAGCCCCTTCTCAAAGAAAAGGATAACGGCTCTACGCCAGGCGAGGGTCGTCGAGCAATCGATTCACGATTTCGAAAACCACACCGATTTCCTGTTCGGTGATCTCCTCGACATGAATGCCGCAGGCAACGCACACGTTGGCTCGCAGCCGCTTGGCCAGCGTCACGGCCACATATTTGGCCAGTTCGTCCTCCTTGTGCCCGCAAAGCGTCAGCACCGAACAGCTGGCGGCGATCTTTCCGTCGCCCTTCAGGCTTTCGCGGGGCTGCGCCAGCGCCACGGCGCCGATATGCGGCACGTCTCCACCGTAGAGGCTGACATTGACGTCCTTTCCCATCTGCTGGACGGCCAGGGTCACGGCGATGCGTCCGGCCTGATCGCTGACGGTTATCACGTGGACATCCCCCTCTCTATAGGACCTGTGCCCTGCGGCTCGCCGGCATACCCTGCCAGCGTTTGTATTGCGGCAGTTCCAGGCCGAACTCGTTGAGCGCCTTGCCGACGATGTGCCACTCCAGGTCCGCCACGGTTTCCGGTTTTATGTAGTGCGTCATGACCGGCGGCATGATGACCGCGCCGATCGACGCCGCGGTGACCATGTTGTTCAGATGCCCCATGTGGAGCGGTGTTTCGCGCGTAAGGAGCAGGAGCTTGCGCCGTTCCTTGAGCGTCACGTCCGCCGCGCGAATGAGCAGATTGTCCGCGTAGCCGTGGGCGATGCCCGCCAGGGTCTTCATGCTGCAAGGGATGACGACCATGCCTTCGGTCTTGAAGGAGCCGCTGGCAATGCTGGCGCCGACGTTGCCGATATCGTGCGCCACGTCCGCCATCGTCTGCACTTCCTCCTGGCTGTGCGGCGTTTCATGCTCGATGGTGCGCCTGGCGGCGTCGGAACATACGAGGTGGGTTTCCCAATCCTCCCCATGCACGCGCATGGCATGAAGCAGCCGTATCGCCAGGCTGGCCCCGCTCGCGCCGCTGATGCCGATCACAAGTCTTTTCTTCATGGCATTCTCCTTCGGCATTATCCGGCAAAACGCATCCACAGCGCCGAGATCGGCATCACCACGAAAAGCGCCGGCAGCATATTGGCCACGGCGAAAGGCTTGATGGCGCAGATCCGGAATCCCGTGGCCAGCATGATGATGCCGCCGCAGGCGGAAAAATCGCCCACCATCGCCGGCGTCGTCAGAGGCATGATGAGCGAGGCGCCGAAAAACAGCAGTGTCTGGATTGCCAGCAGGGGCAAGGCCAGGATGGCGAGCACCGCCCCCAGCGACGTGGCGAAGATGGCGGCGGTGAACAAATCCAGGCAGGACTTGATCAGCAGCAGCGTGACGTCCCCCGTCATGCCCTCCGCCATGGCGCCGAAAATGCCCGTTCCGCTGGCGCAGAAAAGCACGAATACGGGAACGAAGCGCTCGGTGAAGTGTGCGGTATTTTCGCCCGACTTGAGAAAGCGCTCGCAAAGGCCCTTGGCGTTCTGGCCGAACGACTGAATCCTGTCTTCGAGGCTTACAGCTTCACCAAGTATGCTGCCAAGCAGAATGGCGAGGATGACGGCGGGAAGCGCATGCACCTTGCCCAGCATGACGATCCCCAACGACATGGAACAGCAGCCGAAAACCAGCGGCAGCCGGGTGCGCATGTTTTCGCTGACGCGCTCGCCCAGGTAGGCCCCGAAAAGGCTGCCCGCCACCACTGCCGTCGTGTTAACCAATGGACCAACCATCATGATGAATGCTCGCTTTCCGATATGAATGCCACAGCATCGTGGCGAAAACAGCCTTGTTCAATCCCAGCGCGGCTGGTATCGCCGCGCCGGCTCTCCGCTCATGCCGGTCCCGATCCGCCTCTGCGGAAGAGGGCCGGAGCAACTCACGGTTTGGGCAAAAACCGCTGGTAATCCACTTCCATGAACTGCGCGCGGCGGAAGCGCGCTTTCTCCGAAAACGGCACGGTGCAATCGAAAATGGTCTTGCAGCTCATGCCGCGCTGCGTGATCGACGGGCTGATGCCGGGCTCCTGCGATGGATCCAGCGGATGGCAGCGCACGCCGGGGATGCTGATGAAGTCCACGTCGCTCTGGAAGCGGGTGTTCATGGCCCAGAGCACGTCATCGGTATCGAAGATGTCGACATCCTCATCGACGACGATGACGGTTTTCAGCTCCGTATAGGCAGCCAGGGCCGTCAGGGCGGCCTGCCGCTGCCGGCCTTCGTCGGCGGCCGTTTTCTTTTCGAACTGCATGACGGCCAGGAACTTCCCGCCGCCGGAGGGATGCGCGTAGACATTATGCAGCCTGCCCGGCATCGATTTTTCCACCATGTTGAAAATACTGGCCTCGGTGGGAATTCCGGCCAGGATCACATGTTCCTCGCTCGGCCCGATGCACGTTTGCATGATGGGATCGGCCCGGTGCGTCACCGCCTTGACCTTGATGACCGGCAGCGCGGGATGCGCCGGGCCGGTATAGCCCGGAAATTCCGGCATGGCCTTGCCGGTGTTGCTGTTGACGTCCTCGCGGATACGCACGCCGGGCAGCAGTTCGCCTTCGATGACGATCTCGGCGTTGGCGATGGCCTTGGCATTCACGCTGACGCAGCGGACCATCTCCACCGGCCGGTTGCGCAGGCCGCCCGCGATCGCCAGTTCGTTGAGCCCCAGCGGGGTCGTCGGCGGTTCGAAACAGGAAGCCATATACACGGCCGGATCGAGGCCGATATTGATGGTTATCGGCATGGGCTTCCCAGCGGCCTCGGCCTTGCTGCGGAAAGCTTCGAGATGCCTTCCCGGGGTGAGCCACATGGAGATTTCGTCCCTGCCCTGCACGCAAAGGCGGTGAATGGTCACGTCCTCGTCGCCGTTTTCCGGATCCGCGCCGTAGACAAGCCCCATGGTGATATACGGCCCGGCGTCTTCCGGCGTATTGGTGGGCGCGGGAATCAGCGTGCGGATGTCGAAATTCGCTTCGTCGGCAAGGTGAACGACCTCCTGGCAGGGCGCCTGCTCCTTCGACACCATCACCGGAGCCAGCAGATTGTTCACCGCCTTGTTCATGAATTTCCCCAACTCGGGCGAACTGACACCCAGCAGGGCCGCGGCACGCTGGCGGCTGGCGAACATGCCGATGAGCACACGGGAACCGGGATAGCCCTTCACGGCATTGAACATCATGGCCGGCCCGATCCGGGTCGGCCGCATTACCGTGCCCCCCGCGCCGATGTGCCGGTATACGCCCGAAAGCTCGGCTATCGGATCAACCAGCTCGTCCGTTTCCAGATACTGGCCGGGTAGGCGCTGCAAAAAGGCGATGGCGCTGCGCAAATCGTGAATCGGGTGATTGCCGCTCATGGGAAAACCTCCGTCATGTATAACTGTTTTTAAAGGATGCCTGGCTGTTCATGTAAGTCGAAATCACGATAGCATTGCCTGCCGGGGCGCATAAAATACCGTTTTGCACTTGCCCCCATATCGTTTTGGTATGCTCCCCGCGGCACATGCGGCAACGCTGATTCGACAACGTTTTGCAAGGGATCCGTCTGATGGACATGAAAAGGCTGCGCTATTTCTGCACGATCGTGGAACAGGGGCAGATCAGCCGCGCGGCGCGCATCCTGCATATGTCGCAGCCGCCCTTGAGCCAGCGGCTGAAGGAGCTTGAGGAAGAGCTAGGCGTTCCGCTCATCATCCGCGACGACGGGCAATGGACCGTCACCGAAGCGGGGAAAATGCTGTACGAACAGGCCGGCAGTCTGCTGTCCGGCCTGGACGATCTCAAACGCCAGGTCGTCGATACCGGCAACGCGGTCGGCGGCCTCGTCAGCGTCGGCGTTTCCACCACCTGCGAGACAAGCCTGCTTCGCGTGCTGCCGCGGTTGCACCGCCAATACCCGGCGATGCGCTTCCGCATTGCCGTCATGGACAGTTCATTCCTGGAAAACAGCATCCAGGATAAAACTCTCGATATCGCCATCCTGCTCCTGCCGCTGGAAGCCGGCGACGAGTACCACGTGTTTCCCTTGCCGCCGGAAGGGTTCTGCGTCGTCTACAACCCGGAGCTGCCTTTCCCGGACAAGGATGACGTCGGCCTGGATGACCTGCTGGACATCCCGTTGCTGCTCAGCCGCCGCTGGAACGGAGGTGGAAGCTACGACTTCATGATGCAGCACTGGCAGAAAAACAAAAAAACGCCGCAGATCATTGCCGACAGCCACAACATCCACACCCTCCTGCGCCTGGTGGAGATGGGCATGCCCGCGGCAACCATCGTGCCGGCCGGCGAACTGACGGGCGAAATGCGATCCGGCCTATGCGTGCGGCCGCTCGTGCATGAGGGCCTCAGCCTCTATCCGGTGCTGATCACCAAAAAGGGGCGATTCGCGAACCGGGCGGCTCGATGCCTCATCGACGCCGTCACGGGAAACGCTCCAGCATGACGATTGGCAAGGCCGATTATTCGTCTTACAGGCAAACCCGCCCTCCGTTGCAGAAACCTGCGGGATAATGATCGGAGTTTCCTGGCTACGGCGGGTCAATGAAATGTGGAAATACTACGCACTGCTGGCGGCCGTCTTCGCCGCGCTCACTGCTATCCTGGCGAAGGTCGGCATCAAGGGCGTCGACGGAAACGTCGCCACGGCGGTTCGTACCGTGGTGGTGCTCGTTCTGGCATGGGCCATCGTGCTTTTCGGCGGGCAGTTGAAAGAGGTCCGGGAACTCGACAGGACGAATCTGCTTTTCCTCGTCCTGTCGGGGCTGGCCACCGGCCTGTCATGGATTTTCTACTTCAAGGCGCTGGAAACCGGCGAGGTGTCGAAAGTCGCGCCGCTTGACAAACTGAGCGTCGTCTTCGCCATCCTGATGGCCTTTGTCTTCCTGCGCGAACCCATCGAGCTGAAAACACTGCTGGGCGGCGGCCTGATCACGCTCGGGGCCATTATCCTGACGCTGTGACGCTGCCAATCCGCTAAAACCTTCCCGAACATGCCCTTCACCTTTTCCCATCCAGCCATCGTTCTGCCGCTGGCCTGCCTGCCGAGGCGATGGCTTTCCTTGACGGGGCTGATCGCCGGCAGTCTGGTTCCTGACTTCGAATATTTCTTACGCATGAAAATGCAAAGCCATTACAGCCATACCCTTTTCGGGCTGTTCTGGTTCGATCTTCCGCTCGGTCTGCTGCTGGCGTTTCTTTTTCATTACGCCATCCGCGACACCCTGCTCGACAACCTGCCGTCCATGTTGAGATCGCGCCTGCAGCGTTTCGGACGGATCGACTGGCATCGATATGCCAAGGAAAACCCTCTCGCCGTTGCCGTTTCGATCCTGATCGGCGCGGTGACCCATCTCTTCTGGGATGGTTTCACGCATTCCTACGGCGTCTTCGTCCAGCAAATCCCCGCCCTGACGAAGGAAATTGCCCTCTCCGGCTGGCAGATTCCCGTTTTCAAGCTGTTGCAGCACGGCAGCACGCTGATCGGCGGCTTTGCCATCTGCCTTGCCGTCTATCGGCTGCCGGCTGAGGAATGCGGACCTGCCTCCATGGGCCTCAGGTACTGGCTGGCCGTCTCCGCGATAGCCTTCACGGTCGTCGCGGCCAGACTTTTCAGCGGCCTCGGCCACAACGCCTATGGCGACCTGATCGCCACCGGCATCGCCGCCACGCTCGTTGCGCTCGCCCTGGCGCCGCTGATGATGCATGCATCGTCGCAGCCGCCCTAGAATACTCCCCGAATTTCGGTCTCTGCGCCTCCGGCAAAAACGCGCCTCCCCGCTTCCGTTTATAATCGCCGGCTCTTTCCTCGCGCATCAGGGACAAAACATGCTGACGACGCTTTATCGACCGGTCGGACCCAAGGAACTCGATTTGATCAAGCAATCCGGCTGGACGAAATTTCCGCCGCGCCTGCCGGATCAGCCGATCTTTTATCCGGTCATGAACGAAGAATATGCCATACAGATTGCGCGTGACTGGAACGTCGATGCCTCGGGTTCCGGTTTCGTTACGAGATTCGCCGTCAACTCCGGCTATCTGGAAAAATTCGCCGTTCAGAACGTCGGCGGCAGCATCCACAACGAACTCTGGATTCCCGCGGAAGAACTCGACGAGTTCAACAGCAACATCGTGGGGCCGATTGAAGTGACCAGGGAGTTCCATTCAGACGGCAAGCCATGACTTCCCCGAACGCGTTCGCCGTCAAATTCATCAAGAACCCGCCAACGACGGAGGATCTTGCCGCGCTTTACGAAAGCGCGATGTATCGGGACCTGTTGGCGGCGTTCGAACAAAAATCCGGGCACAGGCTCGATGCCAGAGACATGGATCGTTCCGGCCTGACAATCCCGCTCAGCCATTTGAAAAGGCATTACTTGATTCTGAACATTCCATTTGCCGAAGTCCTGTCCGAATTCGCAAGGCTGAAGGAAACCGTTCTGCGTTTCACGCTGCTATCCGTGGATTTCTTCGCCGCTCAGGAAGACGAAGCCGATGGCGAGTTTCCCGCCGGCGAAGAACCCGACGAAGACGACAAATCCGCCACTGTGGAAAATCTCGGCATTGCCCGGACTTTCATGCTGGAGAAATTTTGCGAAGCGTATTTGCTGGACACGGGCGATAAAGCGCGCTTACTGCACTTCCTGCAAACGACCCGAATGCCCAACGCAAAAAAATACGCGGGGCAGATCGCCAAATTGTATAAACAAGCCGTTTCCCCTTGAACCCCTCGCCGCCTTCCGGAGCCCCTCTTGCCCGCCGTCGTACTGTTCCAGCCAGAAATCCCGCCCAACACGGGCAACGTCATCCGCCTTTGCGCCAACACCGGCACTGAATTGCATCTCGTGGAGCCGCTCGGCTTCCGCTGGGAGGACCGCTCGCTCAAGCGGGCCGGGCTCGACTACCACGAATTCGCCCGCGTTTTCCGGCATGCCGACTGGGCAGCCTGCAAGGCCGCACTCGCCGGCCGGCGCTTCTTCGCCATCACCACGCGCGGCGGTCCGCGTTATGACAAAGTTGTTTTCGCGGCCGACGACGTGTTCGTATTCGGCCGCGAAACCAGCGGCCTGCCTGCCGAGGTGATGGCCGAATTCCCCGACGAACAGCGCCTGCGGCTGCCGATGCTGCCAGGCCAGCGCAGCCTGAACCTGTCGAATGCCGTCGCCGTGACCGTCTTCGAGGCATGGCGGCAACGCGACTTTATCGACGGCATTTGACCAAGCCGAGTAGGAAGGCACCGGTACGGATAAGCGAAGCGCCTTCCGCCGAATGAATACGCGTCAGGCGCCTTCGAATCTCCGGATTTTTCTCAGAGGTTGCCGTGCCATATAGTCACACACAATCCGCGAAGAAATCTTGCCATAACGCAAATAGCATAACAAGAGACGAGCGGAATAATTCCAATAGGTATTCCATTCGGCGGAAGGCGCTTCGCTTTTCCGCCCTACCTCACTCCAGCCGTCGCCAAATCGGGTCGAACAACCCGGCAAGCGCAGCGCCCGGGCTTTCCGCGCGCATGAACGCCTCCCCCACCAGGAAGGCATTGACGCGGTTGGCGCGCATCAGCGCCACGTCTTCAGCCGACAGTATGCCGCTTTCCGTCACGACGGTTCTGTCTTCCGGAATACGCGGCAATAGTTCGAGCGTGGTTTGCAGCGAGACGTCGAAAGTGCGCAGGTTGCGATTGTTGATGCCGAGCAGCGGCGTGTCGAGTTGCAGCGCCAGATCCAGTTCGCTGCCGTCATGCACTTCGACGAGCACGGCCATGCCCAGTCCGGCGGCGATGGCCTCGAACTCACGCATGGCCGGCAGATCGAGCGCGGCGGCGATCAGCAGGATGGCGTCGGCGCCCATCGCCCGCGCCTCGTAGACCTGGTAGGCATCGACGAGAAAATCCTTGCGCAGCACCGGCAGGGCGCAGGCGGCGCGGGCGGCCTGCAGGTATTCCGGCGCCCCTTGAAAGAACTCGCGATCGGTCAGCACCGACAGGCAGGCCGCGCCATGCGCGGCATAATCCGCTGCGATTACGGCAGGCTGGAAGTCGGCGCGGATCACGCCTTTCGACGGACTGGCCTTTTTGATCTCGGCAATCACCGCCGGTTGATTCGTAGCGGTCCGGCTGCGAATGGCCTCGACGAAACCGCGCGTCGGCGCCTGCCGTTCGGCGGCGGCACGCACCGCAGACAGGGGCAGGCTTGCCTGCGCCGCGGCAACCTCGTTCCGCTTGACGCCGAGAATCCTGTTCAGGACATCCGACCGGTTCATGCGGCGAACCTCCGCGTGTAGTTGACGAACTCTTCCAGCTTAGCGCGAGCCGCACCGCTGGCGAGCGCCTCGCGCGCACGGGCGATGCCCTCGCCGATGGAGTCGACGATGTCCGCGGCGTAAAGCGCCGTGCCGGCGTTGAAGGCGACGATCTCGCGCGCCCGCCCTTCGGTATCGTTCAGCACCGACAACACCATATCTTTCGACTCCATGGCGCTCTTCACGCGCATGGGGCGATTCGACGCCATGCGCAGGCCGAAATCCTCGGGGTGGATTTCGTATTCCCTGACTTTGCCATTCCGGAGTTCGCCGACCATCGTCGCCGCGCCGAGCGAGACTTCGTCCATGCCGTCCTTGCCATGCACGACGAGCACGTGCGAGGCCCCCAGCCGCTCCATGACGCGCACGAGGATGCCGACGAGATCGGGATGGAAGACACCGAGCAGCGAGTTCGGCGCGCCCGCCGGATTGGTCAGCGGCCCGAGAATGTTGAAGAGGGTGCGCACTCCCATTTCCTTGCGGACTGGCGCCACGTTCTTCATCGCGCTGTGGTGGTTCGGCGCGAACATGAAAGCGATACCGGTCGCCGCCAGGCAATCGCCGATCTGCTCCGGCGACAGCATGATGTTGGCCCCCAGCGCCTCCAGCAAGTCGGCGCTGCCCGATTGCGAGGAAACGCCGCGCCCGCCGTGTTTGGCTACCTTGGCGCCGGCGGCGGCGACCACGAACATCGAGGCCGTCGAGATATTGAAAGTGCTCGAACCGTCGCCGCCCGTGCCGACGATATCCACGAAATTGGTGGAATCCTTGACGTCGATCTTGAGCGACATTTCACGCATGACCTGTGCCGCCGCCGTGATCTCGCCGATGGTTTCCTTCTTGACGCGCAGACCGGTGATGATGGCCGCCGTCATCTGCGGCGACACCTCGCCGCGCATGATCTGGCGCATCAGATCGAGCATTTCGTCGAAGAAGATTTCGCGGTGTTCGATGGTGCGCTGTAGCGCTTCTTGCGGAGTAATCATTCTACTTTTCCCTCGTCAGAAAATTTTTCAGCATGGCGTGGCCGTGTTCGGTCAGGATCGATTCCGGATGGAACTGCACCCCTTCGACGGCCAGCGTCTTGTGGTGCACGCCCATGATTTCGCCATCGTCCGTCCAGGCCGTGATTTCCAGGCAGTCCGGCAGGGTGTCGCGGTCGATTGCCAGCGAGTGGTAGCGCGTCGCGGTGAAAGGATTCGGCAGGCCGCTGAATACGCCGGCGCCCTTGTGCTGGATCGGCGAAGTCTTACCGTGCATCAGTCGTTTGGCATGGACGATCCTGCCGCCGAACGCGGCGCCGATCGACTGGTGGCCTAAACAGACGCCGAGGATCGGCAGCCTGCCGGCGAAGTGCCGGATCGCCGCGACCGAAATGCCGGCCTCGGCGGGCGAACAGGGACCGGGCGAGACGACGATGCGTTCAGGTTTAAGGTTCTCGATCTCGCCGACCGTGATCTGATCGTTGCGGAACACCCGCACGTCGGCGCCAAGTTCGCCGAAGTACTGGACGAGATTGTAGGTAAAGCTGTCGTAGTTATCGATCATCAGCAGCATGGCAGAACTCCTCATTCGATCCGGGTGTCGAGGCCGTTTTCGGCCATCTCGGCGGCACGCAGCACCGCACGCGCTTTGTTCTGCGTTTCCTGCCATTCGGCTTCCGGGTCCGAATCGGCGACGATGCCGCCGCCGGTCTGCACGTAGAGCTGCCCATCCTTGATCACGGCGGTGCGGATGGCGATCGCCACGTCGAGTTCGCCGTCGAAGCCTACCCACCCGACTGCGCCGCCGTAGATGCCGCGCTTGAACGGTTCGAGTTCGTCGATGATTTCCATCGCCCGCACCTTCGGCGCGCCCGACAGCGTGCCCGCCGGAAAGGTCGCGCGCAGCACCGCGATGGGCGCGGCGCGGCGGTCCCCTGTCTCGCGCAGCCGGCCTTCGACGTTCGACACGATATGCATGACATGAGAATACCGCTCAACGGCGAATTTCTCGGTCACGCGGACCGTGCCGGTCGCGGCGACGCGGCCGATGTCGTTGCGGCCCAGATCGAGCAGTTGCAGGTGCTCGGCAAGCTCCTTTTCGTCGGCGAGCAGTTCCCGTTCGAGCGCAATGTCTTCCTCGGGCGAGGCGCCGCGCTTGCGCGTGCCGGCGAGCGGCCGCGTGGTGACCGTGCCGTCTTCGAGTTTGACCAGCAGTTCGGGCGAGGCGCCGACGACCTGAAAATCCTCGAAGTTGAAATAGAACATGTAAGGGCTCGGGTTCAGCGTGCGCAGGCTGCGGTAGAGCGCCAGCGGGCTCGCCGCAAACGGCTTGGCCATGCGCTGCGAGGGCACGACCTGCATGATGTCGCCGGCCACGATGTATTCCTTGGCGCGGGCGACGGCGGCCTTGTAGGCTTCCTCGCCGGTCAGCGAGACCGCCGGTTTCGACTCGACGCGCGTATCGGCCGGAATCTGCACCGGCTCGCGCAGCCGCGCGAGCAGTTCCTTCAGGCGGCGGCGCGCGCGGCGGTAGGCGCCCGGCACCTCGGGCTCGGCGTAAACGACCAGCGTGAGCTTGCCCGAGAGGTTGTCGACGATCGCGATTTCTTCCGAGAGCAGCAGCACGATGTCGGGCGTGCCGAGTTCGTCCTTCGGCGCATGCCCGGCAAGCTTCGGTTCGATGTAGCGCACCGTGTCGTAACCGAAGCAGCCGACCAGACCGCCGCAATAGCGCGGCAGCCCTTCACGCGGCGGCACCTTGATGCGTTGCAGAAACTCGCCGATGTAGTCGAGCGGGTCGCAGCCGTCCCGGCGTTCGGCGATGCGGTCGTTGGTCAACAACATCGCCGAGCGGCCATGGACTTCGATCCGCGTATTGGCGCGCAGGCCGATTATCGAATAGCGGCCGAAGCGCTCGCCCCCGTGCACGGATTCGAGCAAGTAGGTATTCGGCTCGTTGGCGAGCTTGAGATAGATCGACAGCGGGGTGTCGAGATCGGCAAAGGTTTCGAGGGTGACGGGGATGCGATTGTAACTTTCAGCGGCAAGCTGATTGAACTGATGTTCATTCATGAAAGGACTCCACAAGCAATGACTGCAAAACGCGACACGGCACGAACAGGCGTGCCGGAATAAAGACTAGACTTTCCGGCAGGATCGCCAGTGCCAAGCCTCCGCCCAGAATGCGGGCTCGTCGAAGTGCAGATTGTGGAGCGTCGTGTTCATGCGTTACAAATAAGGCGCGGTTACGCCGCGCGGCGGATGTGTTTTACAGCGGACTCAATAGTAGAGACTATAACATCACAATCGAGTTCCCGCACGTCCCGTCCTTCGTTGTAGCCGTAGGGCAGCAGGAAGACCCGGCAGCCCGCCGCCCGTGCGGCCAGGAAATCGTTGACCGAGTCGCCGATGAACAGCGCTTCCTTCGGCCAGATGCCCAGGCGCCCGCAAGCCCATACCAATGACATGGGATCGGGTTTGTGCCGCGGCAGATTATCGCCTCCGACGACCACCGGGAAGTATTCGGTAAGCCCCATCATTTCGAGAAGCGGGCGGGTAAAGCCCTCCGGCTTGTTGGTGATCACCGCCATCGGCAGCCCCATGGCGCGGATGGCCCGCAGCCCTTCGGCCACGCCGGGAAACAGTTTTGCCTGGCGGCCGTTTTCGCGCGCGTAATGCTGCCGGAAAAGCGCCACCGCTTCCGGAGGCGCCAGCGTGTCGTCGCCGGCATCGAGCGAATCGGCCAGCGCGCGTTTGATCAAATTGGCCATGCCGCGCCCGACGTAGGCGCGCGTGGCCTCGATCGGCAGTTCGGGATGGCCCAGATCGCGCAGCATGGCGCATAACGCGACATGCAGGTCCGGAACAGTGTCGAGCAGGGTACCGTCCAGATCGAACAGTACCGCGCGGACGTCGACAATCGGTTCGTTCATGGTCTCAACCATCGGCGTCAGACGCGCACCAGCTGCGCACGCATCGCGGCAATGACGGAATCATAACGGTGCGGATCGCTGTCCTTACCCGCCTCGTAGATCGCCGAGCCGGCCACGAAGGTATCGGCACCGGCCAGAGCAATCGACGCGATGTTGTCGACCTTGACGCCGCCGTCGATCTCGACGCGGATGTGACGCCCGCTCTGCTGTTCGTAATCCTTGATCCTGGCGCGGGCTTCCTGCAGCTTGGTCAGCGTCGAGGGGATGAATTTCTGGCCGCCGAAGCCGGGGTTTACACCCATCAGCAAGACGAGGTCGAGTTTATCCATCACATAATCCATGTAATGGAGCGGCGTCGCCGGGTTGAACACCAGACCTGCCTGGCAGCCGCTCTCGCGGATCAGCGACAGGCTGCGGTCGATATGCTCGGAAGCTTCCGGATGGAAGGTGATGACATTCGCGCCGGCCTGGGCGAAATCGCCGATCAGCTTGTCCACCGGCTTGGCCATCAGGTGCACATCGATCACGGCCTGCGTCAGCGGGCGGATCGCCTTGCATACCAGCGGGCCGATCGTCATATTCGGCACATAGTGGTTGTCCATCACATCGAAATGGATCCAGTCGGCGCCAGAGTCGATGACGTTGGTCACCTCCTCGCCAAGGCGTGTGAAATCGGCGGAAAGAATGCTGGGAGCGATGAGATACATGATTCGGCCCGTGTGCGGAAAGCATGTATTCTAACGTCTAAAAATCTGTTTACAATCTTGCCGCGGCAAAAGACAGATGTCCGCTGCCTGCAAATCCAGCCGTTCGTCAAGCAATGGGAAAATCGACGGTTTCGGCCCGTCCGTTTTGTTAGAATTTTTCAGAATTCGAAAATCTGATCGCTCTGCAGCATCAGGGGATTCAGATGCCCGCACTGTTCCCTGATTTCCGCCATGATCAGGTCGATCTGCCCAGGTTTCAGGTGGGTAATGAATATCTCGGCGGGAACCGTCAGCCTGTCCAACTCGGAACCGAGCAGATGCGGGCACAGATGCTTGGAAGCGCGGGCCATGGCCTCGTCGCGATTGGCAAAGGCCGTTTCGATGATCAGGTAACGCAGGTTGTCAAGGCGGTTGAGGAACGGCCAGAACTGGTCGTTGACCGTCGTATCGCCGGTGTAAACAAGGCTCGCCCTACCCGAGTCCAGTAGATAACCCACTGCCGGCACGGTATGTTTCGCAGGCAGAACAGTGATGCTCCTCCGCTCCCCCACCGCGATTTTTTGGCCGACACTCACTGTTTCGTACTGCATGACCATACGGTCACGCACGGCGATCTCGCTGAAATCCGGCCAGATCGTCCAATTGAAAATATGGCTCCGGATAGCTTCGAGCGTCGCCGCTGCGGCGTGAATCGTTATCGGCTTGTCGCGCAGATCCGCGACCGAATCGATCATCAACGGCAAAAAGGCGATATGGTCGAGATGCGAATGCGTGATGAAGACATGATCGATGGCCGCCAGCTCGGCAAGCGAAAGTTCGCTCACTCCGGTTCCGGCATCGATCAAAATATCCCGGTCGACGAGTAGCGAGGTGGTGCGCAATTGCCGCCCGCCAATGCCTCCGCTACATCCCAAAACCCGGACTCTCATCCACTTCTCGCTTTAAATCGCTTAGGAGTATTAAATTTATCAACGCCACTATTGCCCTGGAACGAAACGACAACCAGTATCCGGGAATACTAGACGGATGACGCTTGGTTTCAATAGGAAATTTGTCACACAAACGAGTGGGCGACGATTTTCCGGCAAAAGCCGCCGATCATTTTTTCAGCGAGAATTTCATTTTTATCCCGGCAACCTCGATCTCATCGCCGTCGTTGATGGGGTGCGCCTTGGCGTCGAGCGCTTTGCCATTCACGATGGGGAAATTGTCCCCCTCGACGTGCGTGATGAAACAGCCTTGCGGACGCCTGGCAATCACCGCCACCTGCGTTCCGGGCTTGCCCAGCGTGGTCAGGGTTTTGGTCAGATCGATCGTGCGGTTGGCATTAACGCCGTTCAGTATCTGAATCGATCCCGTCGGCAATGGCGCCGATGACTGCTCATCCGCTTCCGGCGCTGCCGGTTTTTCGCCTGCCGCCGCTTTTTTCTCCTGCATCGTTCTTTGCGCCGCCGCCCGCAGGGTACGCGCCTTTTCCTGTTCGGCGACTTCCGGAGACAACTGTTCGACAATATATTTCAGCTTGTATTTACCCAGTTCGACGACGTCGCCGTCCTTCAAAAAATGCCTTTTGATCGGATGGCCGTTGACCAGCGTGCCATTGGTGCTGTTCAGATCTTCCAGGAAGGAATCGTTGAGGATCGTCACCACCACTGCATGTTCGCCGCTGATCGCCAGATTGTCGATCTGGATATCGTTATGCGGCCGCCGGCCGATTGTCATGCGCTCCTGAGTCAAGGTGATTTCCTTGAGTACCAGACCGTCCATGTTCAATATCAGTTTATTAGCCATTGTCTTCCACCCGATTAAAACCATCCCGTAATGCGTGACCACCAGTTCCTGGATACTGGATAAGGACGCAACACCTTGATCAGGATGACGGAAACGTTATCGCGGCCGCCATTGTCATTGGCCGTCTGGATAAGCTGCATCGCCGCCAGATCGAGATTCGCGTTCAATACCCGCAGAGTTTTCTGGATATCCTCATGCGGTACCATGTCATTCAACCCATCGGAACAGAGCAGGTAGATATCCTCCGGTTGAACGGAATACTCGTTGATTTCGGTTTCAACGTTGAGATCAACGCCCAGCGCCCGAGTCACCAAATTTTTACGGTTCGAGAAACGCGCTTCCTCTTCGGTCAGCAAACCACAGTCAATCTGTTCCTGCAGCAACGAATGGTCACGGGTAAGTACCTTGAGCTCCTCGCCGCGCAAGCGATAACAACGGGAATCGCCGATATGCGCCACAGTGACACGATCGTCGTAAAAATGGGCCATCACCAAGGTGGTTCCCATCCCCGCATACTGCTCCTCGCTGTTCGCCGCATCAAAGATCGCCTTGTTGGTCAGTTCAATCTTTTCCAGCAGGCACCGGCGGGCAAAGGTACGGCCGGTGGATTTTTCGATCCCCAGATAGCGACGGCTGGAAAACGACTTTTCCAGCTCGGCGGGCAGCAGCGTCGTCGCCATATCGCTGGCGACCTCTCCGGCGTTATATCCGCCCATGCCATCGGCCAAAATGGCCAAACCCAGGCTTGAACTGGCAAAAACGGCATCTTCGTTGTGATCCCGGACCATGCCGGGATCCGTTTGCACGGCGATTATCAATACGTCGCTCAATGGGCTGGCCACACGTTCTCCCTTGCCGAGACGGCCACACCATATCCGCCGCCTCCCGCAGCCGACTGATGCAGGCTCTTCACCACTGCATATTGTCTTTGCATCACGATCACGCCGTCAATCACGACAAAAAGATAAACCAGAACTATGCGCCGGCCGTCAACCGCCGTACGGCAGTTCGACGCCCAGACCCTGCTCGCGGGCCAGCGCCTCCAGCCGAACCGCCAC
>JAVBSG010000010.1:0-6492 GCA_031547245.1 Propionivibrio sp. | reverse complement strand
CTGGCCGGGAGGCTTGTACGATCGGTGGCGACACCTCCGCTGGTTTGTTGTTTTTCTCCGGCACAGCTGCCGACGCCAATGCCGGCTTTGCTGTTGCAGCGATCGGTTTTTCGTCCAGGCGCTGGACTATCTCTCTTGAGCCCGGGTCGATTTTGCGCAGAAAATTCAATGCCGAATCGCCTGTGTGGACCTCGTACAGTTGTGTCTGCCAGGCCGTGTCCGGATGATCCCCGAAGCGGATATTGGGCGTAAACAGGCGGGCTCCAGCACGTTCGCCGCCGCCGATATGAATTTTGCTTGGCTGGTACCGGTGTTCGCGCAGCCAGCGCTGCGCCTGCTCACGGTTGCGCACTTCATCCGGCGCAATGGCCGCGGCGGCTATTTCAACGGCCCAGCCGTCGGAATTCTGGTAGAGCGTGGACCATGGGTTGGCAATAGAACTGTAGGTCGCTTCATGAAGCACGCGTTTCAGCGGTCCCTTTAAAGTCTTGCCAAGCCGTTCCTGCACGTCTGGCGATGGAATCACGATGCGGGTTTCGAAATCGAACAGATCGTCCAGGTAGAAGTTCGCCAGCCCTTCGTCGTACAGCTCCGAACTGCCGCTGCCGCAGGAATTCAGTTCGTGTACCATCGTCCAGGCACCGGCCGGGTGGTCGCGAAGCAGGTAGCCGACATGGGTATAGCGAACGCCGCGCTTCGACTGGTCCGAACCTATCCGCCCCACGATGACGACACTCGCTCCGCTCGATTCGACTGTTGCCCGGACCTGCTTGGCGAGCCGGATCGCCTTCTGCGCCGTGGCGGCATCCGGCGGTACTGCATCGCAATTGCGGCCGGCATTCGCGGCAAGCGGACAGCATAGCGCGGCAATCAGCATCGCTACGGAAACCGGATTCATCCTTCTCTTGTTTTTCATCTTCGCTCTCTTGTCAGGTTTGAATGTTTATGGACTTGGCGCCGAATGCATAAGGACCAGATCTTCATCGCCCGGAACGAAACACAGGGCTTTCCCCGAGGCGACCAGCAGATGTCCGCTGCCTTCGGCGACCACCTTGACGCTTTGCCCCACCCCCAGGCTCGCCGCCTTGACGACGTCGGCTGTCAGCGTCAACACCACCCGGCTGGCATGGGCGGCGCCCTTGAGAATGACCTCGATGCCGTTGCCGACCGCGCGCATCGACTCGACGACCATTTCACCGCCGGCATACGCCGAAACGGCAACGGCCGACGACACGGCAGCGGACGCAACGAACGGCGAGGCGACCGAACCGGCCACGGAGTCGCTCGCCTGGGCCGGCGCGGCCCCCGCAAGGGCAATCGCCATGCATGAGAGACAGAGAACTTTTTTCATCGTAATCTCCTTTTTGGATTCAAGATTCGGCCGTGGAAAAATCCCGATGGGATTTTCCGCACAGATCCAGTACGCTTTTGCGCACACTGCTCGCACTACTTTTTGCTGCATCGAGAGACGGCCCGGCAGTTACCGTCACCTGCCGGAGAGGATGCAGCCGCGTCAGGCGCTCTTTGCCGCCGAGCCGCGCCGCCGAGAACGCGCTTTCCCACAATCCGCCCAGCGCCAGAGGCACGACGGGAACCCCGGTGCACGCTTCGAAAAGGCGGTTGATCCATGGGTTGAACGCCCGCAATTCGCCGTTGGGATCGGCGTTTTCTTCCGGGAACAGCACAACCAGTTCGCCAGCGGCGAGCGCCTTGGCTATTTCGGCAACGCTCTGCTCCGATGGATATCCAGACGGTTTTGCAAAAACCAGCGGTATCGCATTCCCGGCTCTGAGCAATGCGCCAAGCACCGGTGATGCGAAGTATTTTTGGTCGATGGCGAATCTGGCTGGCCGACTGCAAGCAGCGGCAATGACCAGCACATCGACGAAACTCGTGTGGTTGGCGACGACGATGGCGCCCTTTGCATTCGGGATATGATCGGTTCCCGCTTTGGTGAGCCGGTAGACCGAATGCACGAGAACCCAGACGACAAAGCGCAGCAGGAACTCCGGCACCAGCCGGTAGATGTAGATACAGATGACGGCGTTGAACAGCGCCGTGGCCAGGAACAGTTGCGGAATCGTCAACCCCAGGGCGAAGAGCAGCATCGATACGCCCGCCGATGCGACCATGAACAGCGCGTTGAGGATGTTGTTCGCGGCGATGACGCGCGACTGGTGGCTTTTCTCGCTGCGCGTCTGGATCAACGCATAGAGCGGAACGATGTAAAAACCGCCGAACAGGCCGAGCAGAACGATGTCGGCCAGCCCGCGCCAATACGCTGGAGTGCCGAGCAGTTGCGCGAAATCGACGGTCCCTGCCGATGCGACAAGCCCGGTGTTGAACAGGTAGAAATCGATGCCGAACAGCGTGAGGCCGATGGCGCCAAAGGGAACCAGGCCGATTTCCACCTGGCCGCCGGACAGTTTTTCGCACAGCAGCGAACCGAGGCCTATGCCGAATGAGAATACCGACAACAACAGGATGAATACGCTTTCGTCGCCGTGAAGCACTTCTTTGGCATAGGTGGGAAACTGCGCCAGGATCGTCGCGCCGTAGAACCAGAACCACGAAATTCCCAGCAGCGAGAGCCAGACTATGCGGTTGCCGCTGGCAAAGCGCAGGTTGTTCCAGGTTTCGGTCAAGGGATTCCAGTTGATCGCCAGTTCCGGATCGGCAGCCGGGGAAACGGGAATGCCGCGGCTCACCCAGTAGCCGGCAACCGCCAGGCCGATCACCACCAGTGAGGTCAGCGCGGAGCCGAATGACGATGTGGCAAGCCAGGCGCCAAGCACTTCGCCGATGAGAATGGCCACGAAGGTGCCCATTTCGAACATGCCGTTGCCCCCGACCAGTTCTTCCTCGGACAGATGCTGCGGCAGATAGGAATACTTCACGGGGCCGAACAGGGTCGAATGGATGCCCATCATGAACAGCGCGGCGACCAGCAGCCAGAGATTGTTGGACATGAATCCCCAGGCGGCAAGCAGCATCACGGCGATCTCGAAGATTTTCACGATGCGCGCCAGTTGCGACTTCTCGAACTTGTCGGCGATCTGCCCGCTGGTTGCCGAGAAGAGGAAAAACGGCAGGATGAACAGCCCGGGCAGCAGGGTTGCCAGTGTCTTGCCGTCGAGCGAGGTCAGTTGCCCCGCGCGGAAGGTCACCAGCGTAATGAGGGCAGTTTTGAACACGTTGTCGTTGAACGCCCCGAGAAACTGCGTCCAGAAGAACGGCTGGAAGCGCTTCTCGCGCATGAGCTGGAATTGGTTGCTCATAGCGGCAGAGAAACTGTGCCGATAATTGCGGAATACTGCCTGTTGAACGATTCCATGATTGCGCTCCTGAACGAAGAGATTGATTTCAGGATGCACCAAAACGGCATAACAATGAACTAGTCGTTAATTCGTACTACGTTTTATACTAAATAGTATCGTTTATAGATACTTTAATAGAAAACCAGCCTTGAAATGGCAACGATGGCAAGAGAAGCGCGGAAGGCTTCCTTCACCCACCTGCCGGCACTTCACATCCGCTTCACACGGCTTCAAATTCTCTTCGCATGGACGCGCCATCCTTGGCCCTGAATTCATTTTCCATACTGCCGGGGAGAAAACGCCGTGTTTGCCATCCACTATCTGCGTCACTATGCGTATTCCACATTTACCGTTCTACGCATCCTGCCCTTCATCCTGCTCCTGTCGTGGATTATTCCATCGTGGGCCGACGAAACCCCGCCGGACGATACCGTCGCCAGCCCCTATTTCGTCATTGACGGCGCGGCGGACGGCAACCGGATGCCGCTGAAGAACACGAAGGTCGACGCGCACATCGCCGGCGTCATCGCCGACGTGTTCGTCACTCAGCATTACCGCAACGAAGGGGAAACCCCGATCGAGGCGCGCTACGTTTTTCCCGGTTCGACGCGGGCGGCTGTCTATGCAATGAAAATCAAGATCGGCGAACGCCGGGTGATCGCAGAAATCCATGAGAAGAAAAAGGCGCGCAACCAGTACGAAACGGCGAAACGCGAAGGGAAAACCGCTGCGCTCCTCGAACAGCACCGCCCCAACGTCTTCCAGATGAATGTCGCCAACATCATGCCGGGCGAAGACGTCTGGGTGGAATTGAAATACACCGAGCTTTTGTCGCCCACCGACGGGGAATACCAATTCGTCTTCCCGACCGTCGTGGGGCCGCGCTACGTTGGCGCCGGCCAGCAGGACGGCCGGGCGCCGGAAACATGGACGGCATCGCCCTTCCTGCCCGAGGGCGTGGAGTCCGCAGCCGGGTTCGAACTGAACGTGAACCTGGCCGCGCCGATGAAGATACAGGATATCCGTTCGGCGACGCACCGCATCGAACGGACGTGGATATCGGAAAAGGAAGAGCGCGTCGTCCTGGAACGCGGAAAAAACGTGGCTAACCGCGACTTCATCCTCAACTACCGCTTGAGCGGCGACACCATCCAAAGCGGCATCCTGATGTCGAAAAACGACGGCGGCGAAAATTATTTCGTCGCACTGGCCGAACCTCCGCGCCGCAACGGCAAGGACGACATCGTGCCGCGCGACTACGTCTTCGTCGTCGACGTTTCGGGCTCGATGCGCGGATTTCCGCTCAATACCGCGAAAACCCTGCTCCGGGAACTGATCGGCGGGCTGCGGACTACAGACACCTTCAACGTCCTGCTCTTCTCCGGCGACAACCGTATGCTGTCGCCGCAATCGCTTCCGGCAACAGCCGAAAATATCGAATCCGCCCTGCGGATCATCGACGAGGAAGGAGGCGGCGGCGGCACGGAACTGATTCCCGCGCTGAAGACCGCCCTGGCGCAACCGGCGGACGAAAGGCGTTCCCGCAGTTTTATCGTTGTCACCGACGGTTATGTCTCGGTGGAGCGCGAAGCCTACGCGCTCGTGCGCAAGAATCTTTCCCGCGCCAACCTGTTCGCCTTCGGCATCGGCGGCGCCGTCAACCGCGAACTGATCGAGGGGCTGGCCCGCGCCGGCCAGGGCGAACCCTTCATCGTCACCGATGCCGCAGCGGCAAAAAAAGAGGCCGGCCGCCTGCGCACGATGATCGAGGCGCCGCTGCTCATGCATCTGCGCTACCGTTTCGACGGGCTTGACGCCTACGACATCGAGCCGCAGGCGCTCCCCGATGTCTTCGCCCAGCGTCCCGTCATCCTGTTCGGCAAATGGCGCGGCCCGGCCCGTGGAAAACTGATGCTGGACGGCGAAACCGCCGCCGGAACCTATCATGCCGGCCTGGAGATCACCGAGGATCTGCCGCGCAGCGAAAACGCCGCCCTGGGGCAGCTCTGGGCGCGGCACCGCATAGCCAACCTGAGCGACCAGGAAAAACTGGAAGGCAACGAAGCCTACGCCGAGGAGATCACCAAACTCGGCCTGCGCTATTCGCTGCTGACGCAATACACCTCCTTTGTCGCCATCGACAAAACGATTAGCAACCCGAATGCGGAAAACATCAAGACGATCGATCAGGCATCGCCGCTGCCGCAGGGCGTCAGCAACGCGGCGGTGGGCGGCGGCTACGTTTCCAGCACGCCGGAACCCCGCTTCTGGATGCTGCTGCTGGTCGCATTGGCGGCGCTCCTTGCCATGCCACGGCTGATCGGCCGCAACGGCATGCGCGTCGAACGGAAAATTCCGGCGCCATGAAAACGATCGCCGCGAACGCCCCCGACACGCCTGCCGCATTCGCCACGTTCGATGCGCCGGGAAACGCCACACGGCCACTCGCTCCGGCGATTTTCTGGCTGGCGCTGCCGCTCATGGCAATGTGGCCGGTCTGGCTGTGGAGTGCCGCGCGGCTGACCGACGGTTCGGACGATCCGCTCGGCATCATCGCGATTCTGGCGCTTGGCCTTGCGCTCTGCCGCGACCGCCGCGACTTCGGCGCCACGCCGCGTGCCTCCTGGCTGGCCGTCTCAACCCTCTTCGCCACGGCGGCGGCCTTCGGCGCGCCGCCATTGCCATGGCTGTTGCGCGGAGTTCTGGCCGTCGCCAGCCTCATGGCCATGGCCTGCGCGCTGAAAGGGCCGCGCCAGCCGATGCTGCCGTATTGGGGCCTGGGCTTTCTCGCCCTGCCGCTGCTCTCCTCGCTGCAGTTTTTCGTGGGCTACCCGTTGCGCGTCGTCACCGCTCAGGCCAGCGCCTGGCTGCTCGAACTGGCCGGCGTCGCGGCGTTGCGCGAAGGCAGCGCCATGACGGTCAACAACCGTCTGGTGATCGTCGACGCGCCGTGTTCGGGTATACAAATGGCCTGGTTTGCCTACTTCACGGCCTGCGTCGCCGCCTGCTGGCTGCGCCTGCCCGACCGCATCTTTCTGCGCCGCCTGCCGCTGATCGGCCTGATCGTGCTGCTGGGCAACATCGTGCGCAACACGGTTCTCGTTGCCAAGGAAACGGAATTGCTGGCCTGGCCGGAATGGACGCACGAAGCCACGGGAGTCGTCGTTTTCGCCGC
>JAVBSG010000013.1:0-15488 GCA_031547245.1 Propionivibrio sp. | reverse complement strand
AAGGATTCAGCAACTTGAACCCCGGCAACCCCGTTTCGAAGCGGCGAACGGCCGTGCTGTCGCACAGTTCGACGACGACGATTTCCATGACGTGCCAGACTTTTACGCCGGCGCGGACGCAGCCGACGACGACCGAGTCCTGGCGGCCGCAGGCCATATGAACGTGCGGAATGGGGTTGCCCGCCTCGTCGGGGAAAATGGTTCCGACGCCGGCGACCTCGTGCGCTTCGTCGAGCAGGCGCTCGACGAACACCAGCGGGTCGGCCCGACCTTCTTCCGTACCGGCGATCAGCCGGCTTCCCGCATCGGCATCTCCCAGCGCGATCAGTCCCGCGGCGCGAACGTTCTGCTCGCGGGCAAAGCGTTCCAGACATTCATGAACGATGTCGCCATCCTCCAGCCGGATGACGAATACGCGCCCGAGCGATGCCTGTGAGTATTTCATGTGAACTCCGTGGAGGGAATGGCAAAAAACTGTGGAAGTGAGCCGATGATACCGGCGGAGAACCGCCAGAGGCAACCGGGTATAGACGAAGTGTAGACGAAGCGGAAAGCGGACGGGAATGCAGCTCGAATGGACTGGCGGCCTATGGCCCGGCCGTTTCCCACCAGCGGCTGAAAGTCTGCGTGGCATCTCCAATACGCACCGCTTCGCCGATGATCGGCGTCAGCAGCCGGTAGGATTTGTCCTCGCTGGCGGCGGCGATGCGTTTGTATGGATCGTCCCAGGCATGGTTGGCAATGGTGAAACGGCCCGAATGCACCGGCAGAACTGCCCGCGCCCGCACTTCCTGCGCCCCCCGCGCCGCCTCCTCCGGGGCCATGTGCACTTGCGCCCAGTCCTTGTCGTACTGGCCGTTTTCCATGATTGCCAGATCGACGCTGCCGAATTTTTCGCCAATTTCCGCAAAGTGCGGTCCAAAGCCGCTATCTCCGCTGTAGAACACTTTACGTTGCGGCGTTTCCAGCAAAAAACCTGCCCACAGCGTCTGGTTCCGGCTGATCATCCCGCGGCCCGAGAAATGGCGGGCGGGCAGCACATGCACGGCAAGGCCGGGCGCCGGCCGCAACGTCTCGTTCCAGTCGGCATCGTGAATGCGGTTTTCGTCGAACCCCCACGCAACCAGATGCGCGCCGACCCCAAGCGGCACAATCACCGTGGCAACCTTGGCTTTCAGCGCCATCAACGTCGGGTAGTCAATATGGTCCCAGTGATCGTGCGACAAGATCAGAACATCGACCTCGGGAATTTTCTCTGGGGTAAAGGGGTATTCACCCTGGAACGCCCGGTTCATCAACGAGAACGGCGCCGCGTAGCCGCTGAACACCGGATCGATCAGAATGCGCTTGCCGTCGAGTTGCAGATAACTTGAAGAATGCCCCAGCCAGACGACGACATCGGTATGGCGGCCGAGCGCGGCCAGATCGGTAGCGGCTGCCGGCAGGGCCCACTCTGGCTTGAGCCGCTCGTGCTTGCCGAACAGAAAATTCCACATGGTTCCCACCTGCCCGTTTTCACCGGTCATCATCTGCGTAGGCAACTGATTGCGAAACTCGCCGTCGCGATAGTTCGGCGAAGCCTGGATTCGCGCCAGACGCTCGCCATCGGGCAGGCGGCCGAAACCCGGCGACACGGACCAGGCCACCATCGAACCACAGCCGGCCAGAATGGCCATTGTCGTCAGCCAGCGACGATCATTCCGTCTGCGTTTCGTTGTGGCCAAACGACCTCCTCAAGTTGGATCGGCACAAGCGCATTATGCGATAGAAATGCTCGGTGCGCCCTCGTGCAGACAGCATTATTCATATGACATGCGTGCTGCACCACTCCGGGAAGCAAGGACTACGGCATACTCTAGACGAGGATGGCTTTGGATGCCATATAGGCTTCGAGGCGCGCGGCGAGCTTGCGAGCCCGCGCTGTATCGCGTAAGCCTGCAGGCCATAGCTCGTATCGTTGGCTATCCCGATGGCTTCTTCTTCGTCACTGTAGGCGATGACCGACAGCACCGGCCCGAAGATTTCCTCGCGGGCGATCCGCATGTCGTTGCGCACGCCGAAGAATACGGTCGGCCGCACGAACCAGCCGGCATTCACGCCGTCCGGCAGCCGCTCGCCGCCGGCGATCAGCCGCGCCTTCCGCGATGCCGACCCGGATGTAATTCTGCACGCGTCCGATGCTTCACCCTGACCACCGAACCGACGGTGTTATCTGAGCTACTTCAATACCGAAAGAATTCGAAAGCCCCATGCACGCTTCTCTTTTGATGCATATTCCGCAATATTTGCGGGAAAACATCAGTTCAGAACCGAACTGTCGCCCGGTCTGTCATCAGTTGCATGGGGCCAGTACTTCAGTTCGCCGACAGTCCTCCTTAGAATTTGCCAAAGTTCTTGTAAAGCTCAGCGAGCGACGTCTTGCCATCGATCGCCGCTCGAATGCGGTTTTCCCTGGCGCAGGTCTCCTCGGCTTTTTCCAGAACTTCGAGCGTCAGCTCACGCGGAACGATGACGACGCCGTCCTCGTCGCCGAAAACATAATCGCCGAAGTTGACGCGCACGCCGCCAATGGACACCGGACAGCCGAAGTCGACGATATTGAAGCGCCCGACTGCATCGCCGGGAATCGTATATTTGTGAAAAATCGGGAAACCCGTCTGGCGGATATAGGCTGTATCGCGGATGCCTCCGTCAACCACCGCGCCGACGCAACCTCGCTTGGCCGCTCCAACACTCCAGAGTTCCCCCCAGACGCCGGTTTTCTCATCGCCCATGGTGTCGTAGCAGGCGACAACATAGGGGATGAATGAATCGATGACGCGCGGCCCCAAGCGTTTCGTTTGATCCTGCGTCGAATTCGACATGCCGACGATGGTGAAAGCCGGCCCTGCCACCATCAGCCTGCGGTCGAGCGGATGTATCGAATGATGCACGAACTGGTACCGCAGTTCGTAAGCGTCGAGCACGTCGCAGACAGCCGGCGTATAGAGCTTCTTGAAACGGGTCGCGATGGACGCCCAATCATGGTTGTCGAGTTGCATGGAAGGTCTCTCTCGGTAGGCGAAGTGGTTACCACGTCGGATTGTGCGGATGCCAGTCCGGCCGTGCGCTGTCGGCAAGCGTAGGATTCAGGAGGCGGTCGCTGGCTGCTCCCGAGATCGCGAGTTCGTTGTAGATTTTGAGTTTTTCCTCATCGATCTCGATGCCCAGGCCCGGCCCATCGGGCGGCTGCACGACGCCATTCTTCGGCATTATCTTGCCGCCGACGATGATGTCGTCGGCAAGGTGCAGGTTCATGCAATCTACCGCTAGTTTCAGGTGCGGCATCGCACTCGCCACGTGAATCATTGCCGCCCAGCCGACCCCAAGCTCGGCGCTCGAATGCATGCCAAGATCGATGCCCGTCGCATGCGCCATGCGATCGAGCGCCATGGTGGCGTGTACCCCTCCCCAGTACCAGAGGTCGCTCAACACCACATCGATGGCACCCAGGTTGACTGCCGGATGGAATTCCTCGAACTGCGTCACGCACATATTGGTGGCGAGCGGCGTCGTCACCGAAGCCTTGACCTTGGCCATCCCAGCGGCATTCCAGCAGGGATCCTCGTAGTATTCCAGATCTATCGCATCGAGCTGGCGCCCGATCCGCACAGCCGTCACGGGCGTCCAACAGCCTTGTGGGTCGAAACGCAGTTTCATGTCGCGGCCGAAGGTCTCGCGCAACGCATAGAGCGCATCGCGGTCCACCTCGGGCTGGAAGTAACCGCCCTTGAGCTTGATCGCCGAGAAGCCGTGACGCGCTACCTGTTCCTTCGCAAAGGCGACGATTTCGTCGATGGTATGGATCTTTCCTTCTCCCCTGGAGTTGGCATGGCGATAGAACACATAGGAGGCGACCGGCACTTGCTTGTGGATTTGGCCACCCAGGATGCGGTGCAGTGGCTCGCCGATCGATTTTGCGGCAAGGTCCAGACAGGCGATCTCGAATCCGGCCATCAGCGGTTCGGGTTTTTGCCAAGGATAGTAGCCCCAGTGCTTTATCCGGCTGATCAGGCGCGTCGACTCCCAGGGACTCGAACCCTTGAAGATCTGCTCGAACATGCGGAAATTCTCCGCCTTGTAACGCGCGGAGGTCTCGCCATATCCGACCATGCCGTTTTCGCCGATGACCTTGAGCAGCGTGCGCGGGTAGGAACCGAGCGAGCCGTAGCAGGTCAGGATCGGCGCCTCGACGGGTACCGTGACCGGGATACATTCGATCGCTTCGATTTTCGTCGTTTTCATTCTTTCTCCTTTGTTTCCTGGGTTTCACGATTTCGTGCAGATACCGCTGTCGACGTCGCCCCGTTCTCCGGCAATGAATGCGGCATGGCTCCGGCAAGACCCGCTACCGCATGATGGCAGGCAACCTCGCTCGCCGCGATGGGCTGCAAGGCGGGCGCCTGTTGCGCACAGATTCCGGTCGCCAATGGGCAACGCGGATGGAAGTGACAACCGGACGGTGGATTGGCCGGGTCAGCGACCTCGCCGGCGAGGCGGATGCGGGAGTGCTTTTCGCCCTTCAGGCGACTGACCTCGGGAGCCGCAGACAGGAGGGCCCGGCTGTAGGGATGCAGTGGGTTGGCGAAAATCGTCGTGGTCGGCGCAATTTCGACGATCCGTCCAACGTACATCACGGCGACACGCGAAGCAATGCGGCGCACGACGCTCATGTCGTGCGAAATGAAAAGATAAGTGAGATTCAGCGATCGCTGCAGTTCTACCAGGAGATTGAGAATCTGCGCGCGGATCGATACGTCGAGCGCCGAAACCGCCTCGTCGGCAATGAGCAGACGCGGACGGGTGGCAATCGCGCGTGCAATACCGATGCGCTGGCGTTCGCCGCCCGAGAAAGCGTGTGGGTAACGATCGATGTACTCGGTCCGCAAACCGACCTGCCGCAACAGTTCTTCGACACGCCTACGCAGTTCCTTGCCACGCAGCCCCTCGAAGTTGCGCAACGGCTCGCCGATCAGGTCGATCACCCTCATGCGCGGGTTGAGCGATGATTGCGGATCCTGGAAGATCATCCGGATATCCGAGAACAACGTCGTGTGCTCGGCCCGGTCCGCGCCAACAAGGTCGACCATGGCGCCGTCGCGCGTGCGGTATGTGGCCGTTCCGCCGCTCGGTTGGTAAGCGCCGACAATGGCGCGGCCGGTCGTCGATTTGCCGCACCCGGATTCGCCGACTAGCCCAAGCGTTTCCCCCTCATCGAGGTCAAACGACACTCCATCGACGGCCTTTACGACACTGGCCTCGCGATTGATCCAGCTTTTCCGGCGCACGAAATGCTGGCGCAGATCGCGCACCCTGAGCAGCGGTTCAGACATCGGCAACCTCCGTAGCATGGAATTCGGCAGCCCAACGGTGGCAACGTACAAGGGCGTCGCCGGCCTCGATCAGTTCCGGAGCACGCGTGCTGCAGACTTCGCCGATCTTTTCGGTGCAGCGGGTCTGGAACGGACAGCCGGAGGGCCGATCGAGCGGATGCGGAACGATGCCGGGAATGGCCCGTAATTCTCCATCGCCCTCGATATCGGCGATGCAGCGCAGCAGACCATGCGTATAGGGATGCCTGGCGCGCCTCAGCACCGCTGCGGCACTGCCCTGCTCCATCACTGTGCCGAGATACATGACGACCACCCGATCCGCGATCTCAGCGACAACGCCCAGATCGTGGGTGATGAAAATGATGGCCATGCCGAATTCCTGTTGCAGGGAAAGCAGAAGTTCTAGAATGTTGGCCTGTGTCGTCACGTCTAGCGCAGTAGTCGGCTCATCGGCGATCAGCAGTGCCGGCTCGCACGCGAGCGCCATGGCTATGCAAACGCGCTGGCGCAGCCCGCCGGAAAGCTGGAACGGATACGTATCGAGCCGCTGCCGGGCAGAGGGAAAACCTACCTTGTCCAGCATTTCCGCCGTCCGGTCGCGCGCCGCCGATTCGGACAATCCAAGGTGCAAACGGATTCCCTCGGCAATCTGGCTGCCGATCGTATGGACAGGCGAGAGCGCCGACATCGGTTCCTGGAAAATCATGCCGATCTCCCGGCCGCGAACCGAGCGGTAAACGCGCGATTGCGGATCTAGCCTGGCCAGATCAATACGCTCGCCTTCGCGGCGCTCGAACAGCATCGCTCCGCCCGCGATGCGGCCCGGCGGACGCACCAGTCCCATGATCGAACGCGCCGTGATCGACTTGCCGGAGCCCGACTCGCCGACGATGCAGAGCGTCTCGCCGCGCCGGACGTCGAAACTCGCTCCGTCGACTGCTCGTACCAGGCCGCTGGGCGTGGTGAAGTGGACGCGCAGATCATCCACACTGAGAAGAAGGGAAGTCATTGGCATCTCCTTCATTTCTGGTACGGATCTGCCGCATCGCGCAGGCCGTCCCCGAGGAAACTCAGCGAAAGCACGGCCAGCATCACAGCGACGCCGGGCGCGAAAAGCCACGGCGCGCTCGCCAGCGACCGGATGTTCTGCGCTTCCTTCAACAGCACTCCCCAACTGACCATCGGCGGCTGCAGGCCGAGGCCGATGAAGCTGAGCGCTGTCTCCGAAAGGATCATTGTCGGCACGGCAAGCGTCGTCGCCGCTATGATGTAGCTATAGAAGGATGGCAACATGTGTACAAAGATGGTGCGTGCCTGCGAAGCGCCGTCGAGCCGCGCCGAAACGACGAAATCCTCCGAGCGCAACGACAGAAACTTGCCGCGCACGATGCGGGCGATCGTCGTCCACGCAATCAGCGACAGGATGATCGTCACGGAGAAATAAACTGCCAGCGGATGCCACGTGAGCGGCACGGCAGCGGCCAGTCCCATCCAGAGGGGGATGGTCGGGATCGAGCGGATGATTTCGATCGTGCGTTGGATGATCAGGTCGGGGAGCCCGCCGAAATAGCCGGAGATACCACCAAGGGTGGTGCCGATCACAAGGCTCATGAGCACGCCGAAAAGGCCGATCGACATGGAGACGCGCGCGCCGTGAAAGATACGCGAAAGTACGTCGCGCCCGAGGCGGTCGGCGCCGACGAGGAACATCGGCTGTCCGGCTTCGATGGGACCGAAGAGATGCATGTTGCTCTCGAACAATCCGAAGAAGCTGTACTTGTCGCCGCGCACGAAGAGGCCGACAGGGATGATCTTTTCAGGATCGGCAACGAAGACGCGGCGCATCGCCGCCGCGTCGATCTTCACGGTGTAGCCAAGCACGTGCGGCCGGATCGACCAGTCTGTGTCGGTAGACTGGATCAACCGGATGCGCTGCGGTGGCGCGTAGGTGTACTGCGGCTTTGACGCTTCGGGTGCGGAAGGCGCGAGAAAGTCGGCGAAAAGCGCAACGAAATAGATGCCGAACACAATAAACATCGAAGCGTAGGCGATGCGATGGCGGCGAAATCGCCACCAGATCAATTGCCACTCGCTGGCACCCGCGATCTTTTCGGCATATGCATCGCGCTGCGCGGCGGACATCTCGACCGTGACTGCGGAGGGATTGCGGGTGGCGTCCATGCACTACTCCATGGCATAACGGATGCGCGGATCGATCAGCGCAAGCAGGATGTCGGAAATCAGCGTGCCGATGACCGTAAACAAGGCCAGCAGCAGGATGATCGCGCCGGCAAGGTACATGTCCTGCGACAGGAGCGCTCGCAGGAGCAACGGCCCCATGGTCGGGATATCCGCGACGATAGACACGACGGCTTCGCTCGAAATGATGATCGGGATCATCCAGCCGAGCTTGGAAACGATCGGATTGATCGCGATGCGCGCCGGGTAGCGCATCGTCAGCCTCGCCTCGCTCAACCCCTTGGCGCGTGCGGTGTCCACGTAGGGGCGCGACAGTTCATCGAGCATCGTCGCGCGCATCACCCGCACCATTTCGGCAACGCCTGCGACGGCGAGCACCGTGACCGGAATCCACAAGTGCTTCATCAGGTCGACAACGCGCCCGAACGACCATGGAGCGACGCGGTATTCCTCCGAAAAAAGCCCGCCGGGGCTCACATCGAACAGCGTGAAGCTCACGTACATCAGCACCAGCGTGAGCAGCACGTTGGGAATTGCCAGACCGAGAAAACTGAACAACGTCATCACGTTGTCCCGGATCGAGTATTGCTTGAGCGAGACGTAGATGCCACAAGGGATTGCAATCAGCGCAGTCAGCGAGAGTGCAAGCATCGCGATGCCGATCGTGATGCCGATGCGGGGCGCGATGACATCGATTACCGATTTGTTCCACTCGAAGGATTGGCCGAAATCGAAGTGGGCGACGATGTTGTACAACCATTTGCCGTACTGCACCATGACCGGCTGATCCAGTCCGTAGCGCGTGCGCAGCAGGGTAAGCTGCGTCTCGTTCAGCCCCTCGCCCTGCGAGGCGAGCTGGGCTGCCAACGTGCTGAGAAAGTCGCCGGGCGGCAGTTGGATGACGGTAAAGACGATGATCGAAATGATCAGCATCGTCGGCACCATCATGAGCAGCCTTTTGAAGACAAAGTCAAGCATGAGCAGACTCCATGGGGCTACGGGCGGGCGCACGGCCCGCCTGGCCTTATCACATGGCTTTGAAGAATTGCTCGGGGTGAACGAGGCCGATGTAGGGCGACGTTCCGATGTCTACGATACGTTTGGGTACGTTATGCATCGTGTTGGCGATGATGCCGTAGCCGACGGGCGGCGTCGAGATGCCAATGTGGTAAAACTGCTCGCCGGCGATGCGTACGATCTCGCGAATGCATTCAGTTTGCACAGCCGGGTCGGGCGTCGCCTGCATCTTCTTGAAGAGATCGAAGGCGCGCTTGACGGCGGGAGGCGGCTCCTCCTGCGGCGAGCGGCCCATGGCATAGTTCGACCACAACGGCGCGTAGAGCCGGTACCCGGTCGGATCGAGGGGCAGGAAGTTGTTCGGCTCCATGAACAGGTCGACGTCGAGGCCGCCGTTGCCGAGGAAGACAAACGCTTCGTGTTCGTTGGCCAGGGCGCGGTTGCGGATCAGCGCCCGGCCGAGCGGACGCACCTGCAGATCGACGCCGACTTCCTTCCAGTTCTGCTTGACCGTTTCGAGCACGTCGGTCCAGTCGGGACGGAAGTCGGACGGCGTTTCGACAATGACAGTGACCCGTTGCCCGTTTTCCATGAGGCGGAACCCCGCGCCGTCTCGCCTGTTGAGCTTGACGCTGTCAAGAAGGCGATTGGCCTTCGCCACGTCATGTTCCGTATACTGCTTGGCGACCGTATCGCTGTAAGCGACCGATTCCTTATACGGCGCCGCCTGCCAGGGTTCCCCCTGGCCGTAGTAAACAAGGTCGATGATCTGCTGGCGATCGATCGCGTGGCTGAGCGCAACGCGAAAGTCTCGCGTCTGGAACAGCGCGCGTTTCGCCGGATCCGCATGGTTGAGGTTGAAGTAGATGATCATCGAGTTGTGATGCGGCGAAGCGACCTCGAAAAACTTGTACTTGCCTTTCTGCTGGCTGTCAAACAGAACCGACTTGTTTCGGAACGAGGCGATTGTCCGGTCCTGCAGGTCGATCTCACCAGCGGTGGCCCGCAGAACCATCGCCTCGGCGTCATCGACGACGCGAAACTCGTAGCCGTCAAGATACGGCAGTTGATTGCCTGCGGGATCGACTTTGAAATAGTAGGGATTGCGTTCCGCAGTGACGCGGCGTTTGTCGTCATATGCTGAAGTCATTACCCAGGGCAGCATCGTCGGCATGCCGGTAAAACGCCAGCGGCTCAAGGGCCCGACAAGAGTGGTGAAACGGTCGACCCAGCCCGAAAAACCAGCCGCCTTCGCTTCGGCATCCGCGTTCGGGTTGTGCTTGATGTGCAGTTTCTCCAGGTAATGCTTTGGAAAGCCCTCGATAGGGGCGTTGTCGCCGATATTGGAGTTCGATGCGATCTTGCGCAGGAACATGCCGTTCGGCTCCTTGAAAATGAACCGCACCGTCCGCGCATCGACCTTTTCGACAACCACGGGACCGCCCTCCGTCGTCAGCCAGGTAGGGAAACCTGGGTTGAGTTGCGTATTGGTCGCATAGCTGTCGTACCAGAAAAAGATATCGTCGGCCGTGAATGGCTTGCCGTCCGACCACTTCAACCCTTCGCGCAGGACGAAGGTATACACCTTGCCGTCGGGACTCGCCTCATAGCGCTCCGCGAGGTTGGGAAAAATCTCGCCGCTCGCAAGATCAAGCCGCACCAGTCCATCGTAGGCGATTGTCTTGACCAGCCACCAGTGATCAGAAGCACCGAGCATGGTGGCGCGCCAAACACCGCCGTAACGGCCGATCGTCTCGTGCGGTTTCACGACGACCGGGACCTTCGGCAGCCGCTCGGAAACTGGCGGCAGTGCCTTGGCCGCAACCTTCGCGGCAAGCGCGGGCGCTTCCTTGTAGGCACTCTGCGCCAGAGCAGGCATTCCGATGGCCGCTGCACCAAGTAAAGCCCCGCTTGCAGCAAGGAAATGGCGGCGATTGACCCGTACATCCTCGTGTTTCATGTTTGCCTCCCGAAATGTATCGAACACATTCATCCACGCTTGTCGGATGCGTGGATACTGGAAAGATCGGGTACCTCATCCTCAATGCCGAAGTAACGGCGCTCGGCGCGGTCGAGCAACGCGTTCATCGCTGCTCTGGCGCGGCTGGCGTTATGTTCTCTGAGCGCGGCAACGATTTCCCGGCGATCGACGATCACCTGCAAACGGTTCTCCCGCGTTACGACGCGACGGCGCAGATAGCGCCACATGTCGCTGTCGCGCAGACTCCAGAGATATTCGACGATATCGGCAAGCACACCGTTGCGGCCTGCCCGCGCCAGCATCGTGTGAAATTTGAAGCCGAGTCGGTCGTCAAAATCGCCGAGCCCCGGATAGACCCTCGCCATCTCGTCGACGAGATCGGAAAGCGCTCGGATCTCCTGCGACGAAGCGTTGATGGCGGCGCGAGCGGCAATATCGGACTCGATCAACCGTCGCGCCTGGAACTGTTCAAGCGGACCTGGCCCCGGATCGGCATTGGCGGACCAGGGCAGAACGGTCTGCGACGGCGCTTCACGCACGTACGTGCCGTCGCCGACGAGCACTTCGACAAGACCTGCAACCTCCAGCGCGATCATTGCCTCACGGATCGACGGACGGCTGACCGACAGCATTTTTGCCAGATCCCGCTCGGGAGGCAGTTTCTCGCCCAGGCGGTACTGCCCCGAACGGATCATGGTTTCGATCTGTTCGGCGATCTGCTCATAGACGCGCTGCGCGCGTGCGATTCGTGAATCCGGCTCGGAACGGACTGACTTATTGGCCATACCATTTATACTGAATAAACGAAATGATATGACCAATATACGCAATATTTTTTATTTGTCAACATTTTTACGACTATTACACTGATTTTATAGTAAAATATAAAAAATATTGGACTGACCATTAGAAAAGAAAAGCCAATTCGTCTAAGCCAAGGAAAGCTAGAAGCAGAAATATTCTGGCGGACTCATGCTTGGAACGCCGGTCTCGAAACGCGGCAACCAGAGAATCAACCGGCGACAAGGTTTCCAATCCTGGGCATCGTCCACGACACATTTGCCAAGACTTCACCGAGCTGCCCGGCCACGATGAATTCGCGCCATCAAGAGACGCGAAAAGAGACCTCCCTTGGCGAATTGTGTGCGCTGGTCGAGGCGATCAGACAGTCGACGTAGCCACTGCCTCGTTATCGGCCACCTGGCGAGGTCGACGCCCCGCCATCGCTACCATCACTTATCTCCGGCCACCCCGGTTTCTCCTTGAGGCTCCGAACCAGTATCTTTCCCCGGGTTCCCAGTACCCTCTCCCAGGTAGGGCGCGACGTCCGCGGGCGTCAATTGCGAGGAATTGCATAGGATATAGCCATAGATCGTCGTACTGTACTTGGGGATATCCACGCTCCCCCAACCGAGGAGACCTGTCATGGAAACTGGCGACGAATAGCTCGATTCATATTTGTTGACCACGAACTCCTGATATCCCTCTTTGCCACAAAGCTGATCAGCACGCTTGGCCCATGTCCTGGCCGCAGAGGAAGAATCCGACCATGGCGCCTTGTTGCCGACGGCAGTCAGACGGTGCAGTCCCGGCCGCAGTTCTTCGTCGGAAAAGCCGCCGCCCCATGGATTACCGCCATCAGTCCGCAGATTGTGCGAAGAAGCGCATCCAGTCATGAGGAAAACGGCCAGGATGGCTTCGATCCGAAAATTCCTGTGTTTATTCTTCATTTCGGTCACGGTGCGCCAACAAATCAAAACACGTAGTCGAACTTCAACAGGCCAGCATTGTTCCGCGTTCCATTACCAAACAATCCGTCGTAGTAAATGCTGATTCTCGCTGCCGACATCAGCCGCATCGCCGCACCCAGCCTAACCCCGAACGCGTCCCTGGCCATCGGCGCGCCTTCGATGGCGAAGTACTGCCCGCCCATGAAGGTATATTCGCCGCCGGCGTTTCTGTCGCCATACAGGTGCTGCCAGTAGCCGTCGGCTTCGAGCCATGTGGCGGCCGTGCCCTGGTATTTCAGCCGCATGCCGAGCGCACTGCTGACGTTGTCGTTCGTTTTCGCCCGGCCATTCAGCGAGGCGTTGCCCCCGCGCTCGTGGAAGCGGTCGTTGCGCACGGTGTTCCACGCCAAGCCGACGTAGGGTTCGAGTGTCGCCCCGGCGTTCACGGCGCTGGCATAGGCCAGTTCGCCGAAGACTTGCGCGCTGTTGGCGTCGTAACTGCTCTTCAAGGTCTGCTGGAATGCCGGATCGACTATCCGGCGTTTTCCGTCGATGCTGTGCCAGCTGTACGTGCCCCCCACCTTCATCTGCCACGGGCCGCCTTGTTTCACCGCGTAGAGCGCCAGCGTGTGGCTGTCGATCGTGGTCTTGCTGTAGCGCGCATCCTGCTTGACCTTGCCGTCGCCATAGCGGTAAGCCGCGCCTAGCGTCCAGTCGTCCTGATGGACTTCCGCGCCGAGGCTGATGCCGGTGCTGTGGTTTTTTACTTCTGCCGTGTTGCCCGTGCCATCCGTCTTTCCCGTGCTGCCTTCGACAGCCACCCAGAGCGGCGAGCTGCCGGGTTTCCAGTCGCGTGAACTCAGGCGCTGGCGCAGCGCGCGGCCAAATTCGCGGTCGTAGTCGAGCAGTGCGCTTTGCGTGCTGGCGTGGATTTCGCCGCTCATCTGATCGTACAGCCCAGCCAGGTCGCTCTGCGCTTTCAGGCCGACGACCTGGTTGTAAAGCGAGCTGCCCGGCACACCACTCAGGCTCTGCAGACCACTCGCCACCGCGCGTTCATTCGGGGTATGCGCATATTGGGCGAAATCGGTCTGGTTGCGGCCAAGCTTGAGCCTGACCTCGTTGGCGCTGTATTCAAGCGCCGCGTCGAGGAAGGCAAAATCGCTTTGCACACCGGCAAAACGTGTCCCGGCCAACCCGCCATCCGCTCTGAGAATGGTCCACGACCCCAGCGGACTGTATTCGCCGCGGCTTTCGTCGAAGCCGATATGGCGGACGGTTGCGCCATCGAGCGCGGCCGTTCCGGCAATGGCTATCCGATCGCTTTGGGCGAAATCGGTCGGATGGACTTCGACGTCGTAGTAGCTGCCGGCGGAAAACGTCAGGTTGCCGCCGACATTCAGCGTGCCGATCTGGCCGCCGCCCGGCGAGGCAATGCCGCTGGAATTGACAGTGACATCGCCGGCAACCGTTCCGTTGCCTGCCAGCGTTCCACCGCCGTTGACGGTAAGATCGCCGCCCAGCCGGTGGTCGACGATCAGGACACCGGCATCGATCCGCGTCAGCCCGGCAAAGGCGCCGTTGTCGGCGGCCAGCGTCAGCGTACCCGCACCGTTTTTGACGTAGGTACCGCTACCGCTGATGAGGTTGCCCAGCGTTCCGTCATACGTCGTTTCGAGCGTCGCTCCCGTACTCAGGTCGATGGTTCCCGCACTGGCCGCGCCCGGCGCGCCGAGGCTGAGCGTACCGCCGGCCACCTTCGTGCCGCCGCTGTAGGTGTTGCTGCCGGTCAGCGTCAGTGTGCCGTCGCCCAGTTTGGTGAGCGTTTTGCCGTCCCAGCCCGGGCTGAGGTTCGCCGTGGTGTCGCCGAGCGTGCCGCCCAGCGTGAAGCTGCTGCCCGCGCCGATCGTGAAGTTGCCCAGCGCCTGCCAGTCCGGATCGGTGCTCGTCCAGCGCAGGTCGGTCTTGACCTGGATGTCGTTGCCGCTGACCACCGCTTTCGCCGCCAGGAAGTCGACGCTGCTCTGGTTGCTGATCGTGACGGATTCGTTGAACCGCAGGATGCCGTCCGTCGTGCGCACCAGCGTCTGCGGCGTATCATCCAGCCCGCCGACGACGTAGCCGCTGATGTTCAGCCGACCCGTGCCGTTGAAGTCCACGCTCCGCGCGACGAGCGCCGGCGTAGCGCCGACGGTGAGGCCGAGCGCGCCGCCCGCGCCGATGTTGACGTCGCTCGCCGTGATCGGGCCGCCGCTGTAGGCATAGTTGCCGGCCAGGGTCATGTTTCCGGCCGTCACGCCGCCCGCGGCGATGGCGATGGCCTGCTCGCCGGCGTTATTGCCGAAAACGACGCTGTCGCCGTTCAGGAAGTGCGTTTCGTTGGCCGTGCCGCCCGGCCTGTCGGTCCAGTTGGCGGCGGTTGTACTAGTGTTGCTCCAAGCGCCGCCGTTCGCGCCGGTCCACGTCAGTGTGAGATTCTGCGTGGTGTCGAGCTTGAATTGCAGGACGGTGGCGTCGCCCTCCTTGAGTTGTATCGCGCTGCCCCGGGCGTAGGAGTAGCCGTCGGCGCCGATGCCGGAAATTGTCTCGAAATCGCCGGGGATCAACGTCATATCGCTCCCCGCCGTCAGGATGTCGTAGGTGCCGTTGGTTCCGCCGGAGGCTACGATCCGGTTCTGGCCGTTGGCCGTGGCGAAGCTGACGCCGCCGCTGACGGCAATCCTGTCGTGCGCGGCGCCGTCGAAGTCGATGGCCAGCGTCGCGCCGTCCAGGGCAACGTCGCCGACGAGATTCAGCGTACCGATGCGCTTGTCGGCGGCCACCGTCGTATTGCCCGCCTTGAAGTAGTTGTAGTCCGTCGCCGTCGCTTCCGGGTGGTTCATGTCGACATACTCGGGAACCGCGAAACGGTCGCTGTCCGGGCTGACGGTGCCGGCAATAATGAATCCCTTTTCGGCGGCAATCGTTCCCTGGCCCGCCAACGTCGCGCCGGCCGCAACGGTAAAGGTGGCATCGTTTCCGCCGGTCGTGAACGACGACGGCGTTGCGGCGTCAACATCGGCCAGCCGGAACGTCCCGGCATCGACACTCACGGCGCCGCCGGCTTGTCCGCCCGTATTGAGCACGCTGTCGCCGACGAACTGGACGAAACCGCTGCCGCTCTTCGCCAGCGTATTGCCGCCAAGCCAG
>JAVBSG010000017.1:0-13588 GCA_031547245.1 Propionivibrio sp. | reverse complement strand
CGACAGCGCTTTCGAACTGGTGGAGCTGGGCGGGCTTGGAGACCGCCGCCCCGACCAGCTTTCAGGCGGCCAGCAGCAGCGTGTGGCGCTGGCGCGAGCCATCATCATGGAGCCGCAGGTGCTGCTTTTCGATGAGCCTCTCTCCAACCTGGACGCCAAACTGCGGGAGCAGATGCGGATCGATATACGCAACCTCCAGCAGCGGCTCGGAATTACCAGCCTTTATGTCACCCACGATCAAACCGAGGCCATGAGCATTTCCGATCGCGTCATCGTGATGCATGCCGGCCGCCTGGAGCAGATGGGGTCGCCGCGCGAGTTGTACGAGCGGCCGGTCAACCGTTTCGTGGCGGCGTTCATCGGCAAGGCGAATTTTTTGCCCAACCCAAGTGGGGGAGGCTCGGTGATGGTGCGGCCCGAAGCGATAAAACTGATGCCGCCGGATGCGCCGGGAGCCTTTGCCGGTTCGATTCTGCGTGCGACCTACCTTGGCGGCTCCACCGAATACGACGTGGCTTTCGCCGGACAGACCGCCGTCGTCCATGAACGGAACCTGAGCGGCGTGAAGCCTTTTGCGGTGGGGGATGCCGTGAGCGTAACCCTGGAAGGCGAACTGGCGTTGATGGAATGAGGCAAATGCCATGGTAGCCGGTCGCGCCACAATCCGGGAGGCAGCCACAGCCGATCAGGACATCTGGATATCGGGGTGCTCGCCCGCTCCAATGCGCCGCTCAATAGCATCGAGCACTGGCAGCAATTCGGCCACGGTGTCGATCACATAGTGAGCCCCCGCCGCACGATGGCGACGCCCCACTTCATCGCGGAGGCGCTGTAAATGCTCTTTCGGGCTGGAGCGGTATTCTGCGAGCGTCAATCCCGCCGGGGCGCCGGAGAGCGCGAGGCCGACCGTCCACATGCCGGCGTTTCGCCCCTCATGGATTCCTGGTTCGGTATCGTCGACTTTGACGCAACGGCGAACATTGGGAAGATGCAAGGCCAGCATATTGGCCAATGCCATATGGGCGCCGGGACGTCCGCCGGCCGGCAGATCGTCGCCCGCCACGGCATGGTCTATGGCAATACCTTCGCCGACGGCTATCGGCAACAGCACATCCATGACCTGGCGGGGATATCCCGAGCAGGAGCCGATTTTGAGGCCGCGATTTCTTAGCTCGGCGAGTGTCTCGATGACACCGGGAATGGGTTTTGAATACCGGCCGACCTTCTCGATCTGCATCGGCATGAAGCGTTCATAAATGGCGTCGACGTCGGCTTCGTGCGGCGGGCGGTTGAATTCCTGTTCCCACTGCGCCTGGATTTCCGGATAGGCGAGCAAGGTCTGAATGTGATGCCGTTTGGAGAGTCCCATGGGCCCGCTGGCCTGTTTGAGGGTGAGGGTAATGCCGAAAACGGCAAAGGCATCGACGAAAATCTGTGTCGGGGCAAAGGAACCGAAATCGACAAGGGTTCCTGCCCAGTCGAAAATGACGGCGTGGAGTTTGTTTTTTGACATGTAACTCTCTGAAGTTGATTGGCGTCGATTCGTTTCAACCCGACGTTTTGCTGGCGCGCGTGGCGGCACCAAAAATGCCGCCTCCGACGATCAGGATGTCGCGATGGCGCATTCGGCAATGTTTCCCGGAGCCGTGGCGATTCCCATTTCATCCAGCGTGCCTGCGATGGCGTCGACCGCTCTGGCCATGTCATGCGCGTCGATCGCGCCAATACATCCGACGCGGAAAGTTTCGACCTGCGTCAGTTTTCCCGGATAGAGGATGAAGCCTTTTGCGCGGACACCGGCGTAAAGGGTCTTGAAGTCGTAGGCCGGATCGTTCGGGGCGTGAAAGGTGTAGATGATGGGAGCTTGCACGTCGGCCGCCAGGAATGGACACAGGCCGAGCGCCTGCATGCCTTTCACCAGAACCCGGCCGTTGGCGGCATAGCGCGCCAGGCGCGCTGGCTGTCCGCCTTCTTCGGCGTACTGCCGCAACGCGGCGTGTAGCGCGGCGACGACGTGAGTAGGCGGCGTGAAGCGCCATTGCGTGGTTTTTTGCATGTGGCTCCACTGGTCGTGCAGATCCATGGCCAGCGAGTGGCTGTTGCCCGCGGCGGCTCCGAGCGCCTGCTGCTCGACGATGGCGAAACCCATGCCCGGGACGCCTTCGATGCATTTGCCGGAGGCGGCGATCAGAGCGGTGATCGGTATGGCGCGCAGGTCGATGTCGATGGCCCCGAACGAACTCATCGCGTCGACGATCAGGTGGCGGTTCTGGCCGGCCACGGCGGCGGCGATTTCCGGCAGCGGATTCAAAATGCCCGTGCCCGTCTCGCAGTGTACCTGTGCGACATGCGTGATCGTCGGGTCGGTGGCAAGGATGGCTTCGATCACGGCAGGGTCAGCGGGGCGGTTTTCCGCGAACGGCAATTCAATGGCTTTACGGCCGAGATAACGGAGAATCTTCAGGATGCGGTCGCAGTAGGCGCCGTTGTTCGGCACCAGCACTTTGCCGTGCTTCGGAACGAGGGTGCCCAGCGCCGCTTCGACCGAAAAGGTGCCCGAGCCCTGCAGCGGCACGCAAACGTGCGTTGCTTCGCCATGCGCGATGGCGAGCAGCCGGCTGCAGATTTCGCCGGTCATGCGATTGAAGGTGGAGTCCCAGGAGCCCCAGTCGTGCAGCATGGCCTCCTTGGTGCGCAGCGACGTGGTCAAGGGGCCGGGGGTGAGCAGCAGGGGGGCGTGATCGATTGGGTGCATGATGACTCCGCGTGGGTTTAGCGTTTTACCGAACGCCAGGCTTGATGGCGTTTTAAAAACAGGTGAGAGAGCAGGGAATAGACGAGGCTGACCGCCGCGGTGGTCAACACGATCAGTGTCACCATCGCGGCGGCGGGACCCAGTTCGCCGGCTTCGTCGAGATTCAGGATCGATACCGAGGCCGGCAGGGTTTTCGGCGAATACAGGAACACCACGGCCGAAACCGTTGTCATCGCGTTGATGAACAGGTAGCGGGCGATCTCCAGTACGGCGGGCAGGCAGACCGGCAGCGTCACCCGCCGCAGCGTGACGAACGCCGATACCTTCAGGGACGCCGACACGGCCTCGAATTCAGGGTCCAGGCTTTTGAGCGCGGTCAACGCGGTCAAATGGCATGACGCGTAGTAATGCACGACGTTGGCGGCAACCATGATCGCCAGCGTGTGGTACAGGCCGTTCAGCGGGTTGTCCGGGTGATTGAAAAACAGGATGTAGCCGATGCCGAGGACCAACCCCGGAACGCCCATCGGCAATATGGCCATGCCCTGAATGCCGGACCGCAGCCAGGCCGGTCCCGCCTGGGTTTTATCGAGCAGCCAGGCCACGAAGAAAATCAGCGGTGTTCCCGTCAGCGCGGTGACGGCGGCTATTTTCAGGCTGTTCAGGTAGGCATCGAGGACACCGGCCTCGGTAAGGCCGAAGACGTAGTGGGCAAGACTGAGTTCGAGGTTGTACGGCCAAAAACGAACCAGCGAGGTATAGGCCACCATGCCCAGTACGGCAAAGACGGCCGCGGTCAGCAGCACGCAAAAAGCGAGCAATGGCCTGTCGCGGCGGGAATCGGGGCGGGGGGTGTAAGGCACGGCGCGCACCGTCAGGTTGGCCTGTTGGCGGCTTTGCAAATACTTGTTGCCGCCAAAGGCGAGGAGCACCGGCAGCAGCAGGATCAGGGCGACGACGGCGCCGCGGCCGAAGTTTTGCAGCCCCACCACCTGGATGTAGATTTCGACGGCCAGTATCGACGTGTTGCCGCCGATGATTTTGGGAATGCCGAAGTCGCTGATCGCATAGGCAAAGACCACCAGTGCCGTGCTGATCAGACCGTATTTGGCGCCGGGCAGCGTGATGGTGACGAATTTGCGCCAGCGCGAGGCGCCCATCGAGTCGGCCGCTTCATACAAGCGGGCGTCGGCGTTGCCGAGGGCCACGGTCAGAATCATGAAGGCGTGCGGGAAGGCCGCGAACACGGTGGCCATGATGATGCCGATCGGTCCATAGATGCTCTGCCCGAAGAGCAGACCCTTGAGCGGCCCCTGCGTGCCAAACCATTGAACAAAGGCAATGGCGCTGACCAGCGATGGCCCCAGCAGCGGCAACAGGCCGAAAATGCGCCAGAGCGCCCGGCCGGGCAGACAAGCCCGTTGCAGCGCGTAGGCGTAAAGAAATGCCAGCGGCAACGTGATTGCCGTGACCGCAACCCCGATCCACAGCGTGTTGATGGTCGCCGTGCCGACGCCGGAGTTGGCAAAAAACTCGACGAAATTGAAAAACCCGAATGTCCCGTCGGGTTGCTCCAGACTGCCGATAAGCACGGAACCCAGGGGCAGCAGCAGAAAAACGGCAAGTAACGAGGCGGCCGCAATCAGTAATCCGCAGGCCAGCCGTTTGTCATTGTCCACGGCGGGCGCGGTGGCGGAAAGTGTTTTCATGAACCCGCTTTCATGAATTGCCCGACAGACAGGTCATTTGTTCCGGCGGAATGGCAAGACGCAGCATGGTACCCGGCCGGATGTTTCGGCCGTTGAGGTAATTACTCGAGAACTGGGCCTGCAGGACGTGTTCCGGGCTGTTGGCGAGCTGCAAGGTAAAAAGCGACGAAGCACCGAGAAACTCGGTCTGCAGAACGCGGGCGGAAAAGGAGTTCTCCGACGGATCGTGAGGTCCGCACAGACGGATGTCTTCCGGGCGGATGTAAAAGCAGTGCGGCCCGGGAGGCGGTGGAACAAATCCCGGCTGCAGGCGGACGTCGCCGAAGTTCGCCCATCCCCGGCTGTCGACGACGGCTTTCAAGGCGTTGGTGCGGCCGATGAAATCGGCGACAAAGCTGTTCGCCGGCTGGCGGTAAATATCTTCCGGTGTGCCGGTCTGCTGTATCCGGCCGTTTTTCATGACGATGATCCGGTCGGCCATGGCCAGCGCTTCTTCCTGATCGTGGGTCACCATGATCGTCGTCACGCCCAGGCGTTTTTGCAGGTTGCGGATTTCGCCGCGCAGGCGAACGCGCTCGATGGCATCGAGGGCCGACAACGGCTCGTCCAGCAACAGCAGGTCGGGAACCGTGGCCAACGCCCGGGCCAGCGCGATGCGCTGCTGTTGCCCTCCGGACAACTGGGACGGATATTTTCCCTCCGTCCCCGGCAGGCCGACCAAGGTCAGCGTTTCTTCGACGCGTTGCTTGACCCACTGGGATGGCCGACGCAGTTTGTGCAGCCCGTAGGAGATATTCCCGGCAACGGTCAGATTGGGGAAGAGCGCGTAGGACTGAAAGACGATGCCGTAATCGCGCTGCGCCGCCGGCAAGGTCGAAATGTCGCGCCCGGCATGGACAATGCGGCCTCCATCCTGGCGTTCGAGTCCCGCCAAAGTCCTCAGCAATGTGGTCTTGCCGCAGCCCGAGGGACCCAGGAGCACGACGAATTCGCCTTTATCGGCAGTCAGTTCAACCTCTTCAAGTGCGACAAAGGCGCCGAATCGCTTGTTCAGCGCGTGGATTTCCAGATGAGCCATGATGTTCCGTCAGAAAAAGCCCCGGCATGTGCCAGGGCTTGGTGGCCGCTTCGTCAGCTTTCGGCTCGGACTTGGCGGTGTAACGTTTCTGCCATTCGGTCAGGATGACCTCGCGGTTCTTGCCGATCCAGCCAAAGTCGTTCCTGACCAGGCGCTGCTCGAAGTTCGCCGGTACATATTGCAGACGGGTCGCGACCCCGGGGATGGCGGTAATCGCGAAGTTCTTCGCGTACAGTTCGTTGGCTTCGCGCGTACTTGCCCAGTCCGCCAGTTTCTGCGCGGCGGCGAGTTTGGCCGTGCCCTTCACGATGGCGGTGGCTTCGACATCCCATCCCAGGCCTTCCTTGGGGTAGATGATGTCGATCGGCGCGCCCTGGGTGCGGGTGGCGTTGGCGCGGTATTCGAATGAAATGCCGATCGGGAATTCACCGGCGCCCGCCATACGGCAGGGCTTGGAGCCGGAGTGGGTGTAAACCGCGACGTTCTCGTGCAGCTTGTCCATGAATTCCCAGCCTTCCTTGTTCCCCAGCATCTGCAGCCAGGAAGTCACGTTGAGGAATCCGGTGCCGGAAGAATTCGGGTTGGGCATCACGATCTTGCCTTTGAACTCCGGCTTTGCCAGATCCTTCCAGGATTCGATCGGCGGCAGGCCCTGTTTTTTCATTTCCGTCGCGTTGTAGCAGATCGCCGCGCCGGAAACGTCCATGCCGACCCAGACGGGCGTCTCGGCGGAATCGCGGAAGCGCGGATTGATCGCTTTCAAATTGGCGGGAGCATAAGGCTGCAGCATCTTTTCCTGATCGAACACCACCATGCTGGTAGCCATCACGCCCATGATCACGTCGGCAACCGGTTTGGCTTTCTCCGCCAGCAGTTTCGCGGTAATGATCCCGGTCGAGTCACGGGTCCATTTGATCTCGATATCCGGATGGGATTTATTGAATGCTTCCTGGTAGGCCTTCAACTGATCGGTTTCAAGCGCCGTATAGACATTCAGCACGGTCTTTTCTGCATGGGCTGACTGGGTAAGCGCCAGCAGCAGGCACGCCATGGCGGCTGGGGGAACAAAATGTTTCAGCGATATCACTAATTCCTCCTGTAGTTGGAAACGCGACTGAAAATCGCGATCGGCTCTGTAATCGAAATGACATCCGTCATCGGTACAGTGGCGCCATATTACTTTTCGTTTGTTACAGATTTTTTGCGGCGCAAGGAGGCCGTTGCGCAATGAGCGATTTTGTCGATCACGATGAAGGCGATGTCAATCTGGGTCTGCGTCGAAACGAATGGCAGACATCCGAACTCGATGACGCAACACGAGCCTTGCTGGCCGAGGATGCGCGCTGGTTCCTGCACCAGTCGATGTCCACCCCCTGCCTGAACGCGCTGCGCAGTGCCAAAGGCAGTTGGCTGGGCGATCTGCAAGGCCGGCCTATCCTCGACTTTCACGGCAACAGCCTGCACCAGGTGGGTTATGGGCACCCGGCGGCTCTCGCGGCGATACGGGAAACACTCGAAACGTTGCCATTCAGTCCGCGCCGCTATACCAATGTTCACGCCGTAGCGCTGGCCAGGCGGCTTTGCGAAGCAGCGCCCATACCGGACGCCAAGTTGCTGCTCGCGCCCAGCGGGGCGCTGGCCATCGGCATGGCGTTGAAACTGGCGCGATGGGTTACCGGGCGGCATAAAACGATTTCTCTTTGGGATAGTTTTCACGGGGCGTCGCTGGATGCCATCTCCCTCGGCGGAGAGGCCGTTTTTCGCCGCGGCATAGGGCCGCTGCTGCCGGGAACGGAACATGCGCCTCCGCATGATCCGGGGCACTGCGTTTTCGGGTGCGCTGGCAGTTGCGCGCTGCGTTGCGCCGATTACATCGAGTATTGCCTGTCCAAGGAAGGCGACGTCGCCGCCGTTGTCGTCGAAACCATCCGTTCCACCGATGTCCAGATACCCCCTCCGGAATACTATCGGCGATTGCGCGAGGCCTGTGATCGTCATGGTGCGCTGTTGATCCTCGACGAAATTCCAATTGCGCTGGGGAGAACGGGCCATCTCTTCGCCATCGAGCGCTACGGGATCGAACCGGACATGATCGTCATCGGCAAGGGGCTGGGAGGGGCATCCATGCCCCTGGCCGCCCTGCTGGCCAGGGGGCGATTCGATGTCGGACAGCATATTTCCCTGGGGCATTACACGCATGAGAAAAACCCGGTGGCATGTGCAGCGGCGCTCGCCACGCTACAGGTCATCGAAGACGAAAACCTGCTTGAACGCAGCCGCTGTCTGGGTGCTTATGCCTTGGAACGCTTGCGGCAAATGGCCCGGCGTTGTCCGATAGTGACATCGGTTCGCGGCGCCGGTTTGTTGCTCGCGGTCGAATTGAAGGATTTCGCTGGCCGCTCGGCGGCAGATCTGGCCGAGGCTGTCTTGTATCGTTGCCTGTCGTCGGGATTATCCTTCAAGGTGGGGCAGGGTAGCGTACTGGTGCTGGCGCCGCCGCTGAATATCGAAGAAAGCGACCTCGACTGGGCGATGGACGTTCTGGAGCAGGCATTTATCGAAGAGGGCCGGAAAGGATAGCCGCTTCAGTAGATGGGATTGCCTTGCGTTACCGGAAATCCCGGCTGTTCGTCTGCAGCCGCCCCAGCCAGGCCGAATGATCCATCAGCCGCTTGGCGATCAGATGCACCACTTCGCCCTCGCGCTGCAGGACACCCAGCACCCCCAACAGCGGTGAGGCCAGCAGCTCGCGCCGCTGCCGTTCGGCCAGCGAGGCATGCACGATCACGTTGGCCGACCCGGTTTCGTCTTCCAGCGTCAGAAAGATCACTCCGCTGGCGGTGCCCGGACGCTGGCGCCCGGTCACGATGCCGGCGCAGCGCGCCGGCCGGTTGTGTTCGTAATCGCGTAGCGCCGCCGCCGTGACGTAGCGTTGTTTTACCAGCAGGGGGCGCAGCAGGCTGAGCGGATGGCGGCCGAGCGTCAGGCGCAGGGTGGCATAGTCGGCCACGAGGTCGTCGCCTTCGCTCGGCGCCGGCATAGCAATGCCGGGCTCAGTCGCCGGCGCGTCGAACAGCAGATCGCGCTGCACCGGCACGGCAGCCACCGTCCATGCCGCCTGGCGCCGATGCCCGGCCAGGGACGAGAGCGCCCCGGCGGCGGCCAGCGTATCCAGGGCATCACGGTCGAGCGCGGCGCGTCCGGTGAGGTCAGCCACGTCGCCAAACGGGCGCGCCGCCGCGATGCGTTCGCCGGCATCCAATCCCAGTCCCTTGATCTGGCGTAGCCCGAGCCGCACCGTCGAGCGATCGGCCCCTTCCAGCGTCGTGTCCCAGGCGCTGTGCTGAACGTCGGGCGGCTGGACGTCGAGCCGGTGGCGGCGGGCATCCTGCACCAGTTGCGAGGCCGAGTAAAACCCCATCGGCTGGGCATTGAGCAGGCCGGCCAGGAAGGCCGCCGGCTCATGGCGCTTGAGCCAGGCCGAAATATAGGTCAGCAGGGCAAAACTCGCCGCATGCGACTCCGGGAACCCATACTCGCCGAAGCCCTCGATCTGCCGGAAGATCGCTTCGGCGAATTCGCGGGTGTAATGGCGCGCCAGCATGCCGTCGATCAGCCGGTCGCGCAGATGTCCGACGCCGCCGCGGCGCTTCCAGGCGGCCATCGAGCGCCGCAGATGGTCGGCTTCGCCGGCGCTGAAGCCGGCCGCCACGATGGCCAGCTGCATCACCTGTTCCTGGAAGATCGGCACGCCGAGCGTGCGCTGCAAGACCGATTTCACCGCCGCCGACGGATAGGTCACCGGTTCCAGCCCCTGCCGCCGGCGCAGGTAGGGATGCACCATGTCGCCCTGGATCGGCCCCGGCCGCACGATGGCCACCTCGATCACCAGATCGTAGTAGTTCCGCGGCTTGAGCCGCGGCAGCATGGCCATCTGGGCGCGCGATTCGATCTGGAAGACGCCGATCGTATCGGCGTGCCCGATCATGTCGAAGACGGCCGGGTCGTCGCGCGGGATGTCCTGCAGGCGGAAGGCGCGGCCGGTCCGCGCCGAGATTTCGTCGAGCGCGCGCCGGATGGCGGTCAGCATGCCGAGGGCCAGCACATCGACCTTCATCAGTCCGAGGGCATCGATGTCGTCCTTGTCCCACTGGATGACGCTGCGTCCGGCCATGGCGGCGTTCTCGATCGGCACGAGCCGGTCCAGGCGTCCTCGGCTGATGACGAAGCCGCCGACGTGCTGCGACAGGTGGCGCGGAAAACCCATCAACTGCGTGGCCAGGACCAGCCACTTTCCGACCCGCGGACTGTGCGGGTCGAGGCCGACGGCGGCAAACCGCTCGGGCAGATCCTCGCGCCTGTCCCACCACTCCAGCGATGAAGTCAGCGCATTGACGCGGTCGATGTCCATCCCCAAGGCGCGGCCGCAATCGCGCAGGGCCGAGCGCTTGCGGTAGCTGATGACGGTCGCTGTCAGCGCGGCGCGTTCGCGGCCGTATTTGGCATAGATGTATTGGACGACTTCCTCGCGCCGCTGGTGCTCGAAATCGACGTCGATGTCCGGCGGTTCGTTGCGCTCGCGGGAGATGAAGCGCTCGAACAACAGTTCGGTGTGCGCCGGGTCGACCTCGGTGATGCCCAGGGCATAGCACACCACCGAGTTCGCGGCGGAACCACGCCCCTGGCGGAGAATGCCCTGTTCGCGGGCGAATTTCACGATGTCGTAGACCGTGAGGAAGTAGGCTTCGTAGCGCAGGTCGGCGATGAGCTTGAGTTCATGCGTGACCTGTTCGCGGACCTTGTCCGGCACCCCATCGGCGTAGCGCCCGGCGAGGCCGCGCGCGACTTCGCTGCTCAGATAGGCGGCCGCCGTCTGGCCGGGCGGGATGGTTTCTTCCGGATACTCGTAGCGCAGCTCATCGAGGGAGAAGCCGCATAGCCCGGCAATGCGCACGGTTTCCGCGAGCAGTTCGGGCGGATAAAGGCGCGCGAGCCGGACACGCGGACGCAGATAGCGTTCGGCATTGGGAAACAGGGCGTGGCCGGCGCGATCGACCGACGTATTGAGCCGTAGCGCGGTCAATACGTCCTGCAAGGGGCGGCGGCCCCGCGCATGCATATGCACGTCGCCGCTGGCGACGAGAGGCAGGCCGGTTGCCTCGGACAGGGCGCGCAGGCGCGCCAGCCGCTCCCCGTCGGCCGGTTGCAGATGCCGTTCGAAGGCGATCCAGCAGCGATCCGGGAAGGCAGCAGCCAGCCATTGCCCGTCGTTCTCCGTGGCATCGCCATCGGCGATCCACAGCGCCAGGCAATCGGGGATGCCGCGCTTTAGGTCGTTGCGGGTCAGGCGGTAGCTGCCCTTGCCGGCGCGGCGGCGGGCCAGGCTGACGATGGCGCTCAGGTTGCCGTAGCCGGCGCGGTTTTGCGCCAGCAGCACGAGTTTCATGCCGTCGGCCAACACCAGTTCGCTGCCGATGATGAGCTTGAGCCCGACCTGTCTGGCGGCGACGTGCGCCCGCACGGCGCCGGCCAGAGAACATTCGTCGGTGATCGCCAAAGCGCTGTAGCCGAGCGCCTTGGCCTGCATGGCCAGCTCCTCGGCATGCGAGGCGCCGCGCAGGAAACTGAAGTTGGACACGCAATGCAGCTCGGCGTAGTCCGGCAATTCCATGGTGGCGTTCACGAAAAGTAACCGTGCAGGTACCAGCCGCCCGGCGCCCGGCATTCGCGGTAGATCCACAGCCAGCAGGCTGTGGCCGACAGGGCGATGAAGTAGTCGCGGCGGATGTCGCCGGGGGCGCCGCCCGCTTTGCCGTCCGCTTCGCCGCCATCCCACCAGCCCGATTCGATGCGTTCGGGGCCGGCCAGCAATTTGAGGGGGCCTTGGGCGTACGGCCGGCCATCGACTTCCGTGAGAGGCTCCGGCGGGTCGAGCAGCCACAAGGGGCGCGGGAGCGGGGTTCCATGGCCGGGGGCGGATGGCCCGAACAGGGGCGCGGGCCGTGAAGCGCATTCGGGACGGTGATCGTCATGCACGGCCAGGCGATGGATACGCTCCTCCCCGAGCCGGGCGGCGAGCCGTTCCAGCAGTGCGCCGATCGCCTCGGGCTCATCTCCCGGGTCATCGAACAGGGGCCGGCTGCGGCCCGGCAGGGGAGAGACGTCGAGGGCTTCGAGCAGGATCGATTCGACCGGTGCGGTGAGCGATAGCTGGTCGAGCCGCTCGCGCAGCACGCGCTCGAAGCGTCCCGCCTCGGCGGTCGGATCGGCGAACTGGAGCTTTAGTTCGGTTTCCCCAAGGCGGTGCCGCAGGCGTAGCTTGATCCCGCGCACGCCGGCCTGCCGCACCGCCAGCCAGCCGGCCAGCGCGGAGGTCAGGCGGCGCGCCGCGAAGAGCAGCGCGCCGGCGGTTTCGACGGCGGCCGGGAGCGGCAGCGGCAGCGCAAACCGCTCCGGAAACACAAAATCGGCGCGCGGGTCCGGGTGCTCGCCAAAGGCCCGCGCCAGGAGTTGCATGGCCTCCATCCCGATGCGCCGGGCCAGTTGCGCCGCCGGCAGCCGGCGGACATCGGCCAGGGTTTTTGCGCCAAAACGGTGGAGTGCCGTCGCCGCCCGGTCAGGCAAAACATCGATGGGCAGGCGGTCCAGGCATCGGGCCATGGCGCGGGCGTCGAGACACATCGCCGCCGTTCCGCTCCGGGACAGCCACTGCGCGGCCAACGGGGCGGGGGCAGCGGCCAGGCCGAGCGTCAATCCCTGTGCCTGCACGCCGTCCCTTGCCGCCACAACGATGGCTTCCAAGCCGCCAAAGAGACGCAGGCAGCTGCCGATCTCCAGCAGCAGGGTATCCGGGGTCAGGCTGATGCGGGGCGTCAAGCCACCCGCCCAACAGGCCAGGGTCTGCATGAGAGCCGCTTCGCGTGCCGGGTTGCGCGCCATCAGGGTGATGGCCGGCGCCAATGCCCGTGCCGCCGCCACGCCCGTGCCGCAGCCGATCCCCGCCTGTTGCGCATCGCGATCGCCCAGGAGGACGCGGCCCTGCTCGACCACCGCGCTAGGCGTGGGCAACGGGGCGTTGGCTTCGAGCGGCAGGCAGGGAAGATGGAGCGCCAGCCAGAGAGGATTCGTCGTCATCGTGCAATCTCAGGGGACGCGGCACCTTGAGGCAGAGCGTCCGGTGGCACGGCGGCCCGCGCCGCTTGAGCAGCTTGACCGCGAGCCCGCCGGCCGGTGCTGCGGACAACTCGATCCGCAGGGTGGCGGCGGAAGACTCGGTACCGGCGCGGCGGGGGCGAAACAGGAACATAAGGCTGCGGCTGCCGGAAGCCGCCACCTGCAGGCGCCGGACTTGCGCGGCATCGATCCGTTTTGCCCAGCACAGCAGCGTGCCGGGAACGCCGCTCGACAGGGCCTGCTCGGACGCCCACAAGGCATCGCGTGTATTGGTTGGCGAAACCACCGCCAGGCGCGCCAGATCGATCCCGCAGGCCGCCCAGGCCGGCGCGTTGAGACCGTGCGGCGGCGCCACCAGCACCGACCATCGGGCTTCTTCCCGGAGACGGGAGAGCGCCGGAATCACCAGCGAGCATTCGCCGATCCCCTCGCGATCCGCCAGCAGTTCGATCACCGTGCCGCGCGGCCAGCCGCCGCCGGGCAATTCGGAATCGAGCTCGGCAAAGCCGGACGGGACCATCGGGATCGCGCCGCCGGCCAGGCGGTCCGCGCACCAGACATCGGGCCGGGCGAGGACTTCGTCGAGCGTTACGGCATTGTTCAGAGCCATGGCGTTCTCACTTCCACCCGCCCCGCATGCGGGCGGCCGGTTTTTGGCGCCAAAAGGTCGATTGGGAGATGGCAGTGCGGGCAAATGAAACGAGGGGCATGGCGGATTCCTTTATACTGTAATTCAGTAGTGTCCGGTTAAAAATCGAATAGATTCAGTTGGTTGTTGCTTTGGTCCTGTTTTTGGAAAGGTGCATTGCCCGCAAAGGCTTGCTGGATGGGCATTTTCTCGAACAAGGTGAGCGAAAAAATCTGTAGCAAAGT